>JAICKD010000499.1 GCA_025928125.1 Ktedonobacterales bacterium | reverse complement strand
CTTGCCGCGCAGATGCTGGACAGCCGAGGCGACGATGGATCCCAGTGAGGCTCCGAGCAGGGACCAGCTGGCTACGCTCGCGCCAACATCATGGCGTGTGCCTCGGTGACCCATCAGCCGGGCGAGCAGGCTCCATCCAAGGAAGGTTGGCGCCCACTGGCCGACGAAGAGCGCGTCACGCCTGCGATTGGTCATCCGTAACGCGGCAGAGGCAGCGATACTGGCGGCTGTCGCTCCAGCCATCGCCCAGCTCAGCATGGAGGCTGGCCGCGAAACAGGCTGGGGCGTGGCAATTGGACTCTGGAACGCTCCGGTGCTCCAGCGCGTCGCCTGCGCCAGCGGAACAGTTACCCAGGTTGCGGGCCGGTTCCAGGCCACTGACTCGACGACCTGGCGCCGCAGAAGATAGACCGAGAGACCACCAATCGCCGCGCCTGCCACTGGTCCCGCAAGCGAGGCAAGCACTGAACCAGGCTCAAGCGGACCCTGCTCTGGCTGCAAGAGTCCTTCGGGCGTCTCGCCGCTCACCTGGCGCTTGAAGTTGCGCAGATCCTCTTTGACTTCGCGCTGAGTCGTCTGCGTCAGCTTATCAAGCGCCTTACCCACTGTTCCGGCGGGCGGCGTGTACTCCATGGACACCCGTACATCTGTGACGCCCGGCGCGCGCTCGGCGAAGGTGACGACTCCGGCGTTGGGCGCGCCTGAAACGCTCCGCCACGCGACCCGGCGGTCGGGCGTCGTCTCAGTCACCTCAGCGTCCCATTCCTGCTTGACCCCGAAGATGCGAGCCACCCAATGATAGCGATTGCCACCTACCGGACGCACCTCTTCGACATTGCTCATGAACTGAGGAAATTGGGCAAAGTCGCGCCAGATATCATATGCCCGGTGAATCGGGGTTCGCACCGTGATCTGTTCCTCGAATTGGAGCGGTTTCTCCGCCACCATCGTTTGCCGTGTTGTATCCGTCTGCATCATGCATCCTCCTCAAGTCTTCTTGAACTAGGCGCCAGCATTCAACTGCCTTGCGTATCTGGCAGAGGGACAATCACGCTGCACGGACCATGCCAGCCATTCGGGGTGTCTGCTGTCCGATGCCGCTGATGAGGAACGCATGATGCGGTGGCGCGCGGGCTGGAGAAGACGGGCGGCGTGATTACCAACGCGGCGCTGCTCGTTCATCTTCACGGACATCGTCATCATGAAGGAGATGGGCCTGGCGATGACGCTGGCGGTGCTGATCGACGCGACGATCATCCGCACACTGCTGGAACTGGTGGCTCCCCGGCCGCAAGCTCCCGGTCGAGCAGCCAGTCGAGCAAGCGGCAGAACAGTCGGTGTAGCTGTCGGGCCAAGCAGCGCTGATGTGCTGATGTGAAGTGGGTCGGAGTGAGAACGTTGTTTTTTCGCTCCAACCTGTTTTTATGGGAGATTATTGATGCCACATTGATTGTAATTCGGCGCATAATACACGCACGACAGGTGACGTGTTTCAGTGCGCGCTGGACTTTGATACAGGGAGACGCATTATGTCCCAGCAAGATGAGAGCCGCGACGAGACGCAAGGCTTGACCGTCGAGGATGCTCCCAACGAGGCCGACGTCCATTTCGTCGAGGAGCGCATCGACGCCTACAATATCGCCGCCACCGGCTACGATGACTATCGCCCGCTTACCCTCTTCGTTCGCGATGACCAGGGCGCGATCATCGCCGGGCTGACGGGCTTCACCTGGGGCGGCACGCTCAAGGTTGAGTTTTTCTGGGTGCATGAAGACCTGCGCGGTCAGGGTTATGGCTCGCGCCTGATGGACGCTGCCGAGCGCGAGGCGGTGGCGCGTGGCTGCCGACAGTCCGTGCTCGATACGCATAGCTTCCAGGCGCCCGACTTCTATCCCAAATTGGGCTACGTGCGCTGTGGCCTCGCCGAAGACTGGCCTCTTGGCCATCAGCAGATCTACTTTCAGAAGCGCCTGCAATAACCGGCGTGCTCCAACGGAACCACGATCAGCATGACGTGTTCGCTGGCTGCTTCGCGATAGATATCACGCGGTCGTACTCCTGCTCGTACTGCATGGCGAGCGTGTGGTCGCGCAGGACGATCACGTTGTCGTCATTGTATTTGTCAGCCGACACAGTGAAGTTGAACGAGCCGGTGATGACGGTCTGGTCATCGAGAATGATGATCTTGTGGTGCATCGTGTTAGGGTTGCCATCGGTCTTCACGTCGACACCCGCGCAGAAAAGTTTCGGCAACGCTCCCTGCGAGGCGCCACGGTTCTCGATGACGCCTTGCACATCCACGCCCGCCTTATGCTTGGCAATCATCGCGTCGGCCAGATCGTCGCTGGTATAGGTGAACGCCATGAAGTGAACCGACTTGGTCGCGCCATTCACCAGCGCCACCAGCTTCGCCATCACGCCATCGGGCGGCGAAAAGTAGTTCTCGACCGCTATCCCGTCAACGGTGAGCTGCGGTGTCTGCGCGCCGACGGTCGCCTTCGCGCCAAAGCGGTGATCGACGAACATCTCGTTGAATTTGGCCTGATAGTTGGCGATCAGCGTGCTGTTCTGGATACGCAGCAGATTGTTGTTATTGCGGTAGGTGTCATTGAAGGACATGTTCCACGAGCCAACATAGAGGATCGCGCTGTCGATCAGGATGAACTTGTCGTGCATCAGCCCGCTGGAGCGACCGCCATTCACCACCGGGATATGTGCGGCGGAGAGCGCGTCGAGCGCGTTGTACTTCTGCTTGTCTGGCGCATCGCTCGCCGGGAGAATCTGCGTGCCGTTCACCTCATCCAGCACGACGCGCACCGTCACGCCGCGACTCTCCGCCCGCGCCAGCGCGTCTGTCACGTCTGGCAGATTGAAGTCGAATGAGGCAAGATCAATCGTCTTCTTCGCCTGGTCGAGGTCGGCGACAACACCCTTGTCGATGCCGTCCGTGGTCTGGTCGGAGGGCTGCGTGAAATACGCGGTGATAGACCCCGATGAGGACGGCGCCGCGCTGGGTCCGCCGACCGCAAGATTAGGCGCGCTACACGCCACGCTCATCAGGGCGGCGAAGAGGACCACGCTACAGAGCGCGCTCCGCAGCAGCGCTCTCCGCCGCGACCTGGCTGGCGATGAATCGGTTGACGGTGCGCTATACTGGGGCGCTCTTGCCGTCTGTATCATTCGTATCATTCGTGTGCTCCTGGTCTTTGGCGGGTGGTTGAGTCTGAGGAGTCTCCGGCGGTGTCAGGAAATCGAGCAGCCGCCGCATCGCGTCACGCGCCGTCGTGGTGGAGAGCGCGCCGCTGAGACGCGCGGACTCATCCTCGCTGTGCGGCGCGACGCTCCCAAAGGCGGCGCTATACTGATCGCGAAGTGTCTGGATGCTCTCGCCAAGGTGCGCCGGGGTCTCGGCGGCGCGGTCGGTGGCGATGGCATTGAGCGAGCGCATGACGGCCATCAACTGGTTGACCTTCTCGCCAGCCGCGTCATCATCCGCGAT
>JAICKD010000387.1 GCA_025928125.1 Ktedonobacterales bacterium | reverse complement strand
GCCCGCTGCGGCAGCCCGCTGTTTCCCGCGCGCCCAGACTATAGCGACTTGCCCAATCCAGGCGCGTACGGCGGACAGAATCAGAATCAGGGCTGGCTGGGATACCCCGCTGGGGAGAATGAACCCGTCGATGGCGTCTGGCGCGAAGAGTGGCCCGCGCTTGGCGGGGCGCCCGCGCAGGCGCCGCTGCCACCCTGGCTCGCGTCTGGTGGCAATGGCAATGGCAATCCGCCATCGTCGCAGATACCCTCCGGCCCATTCGCTCCCGCCCCGCGGAACAACGGCTGGAACGCGCCCCCCGCGTCGGGACCGCTTGGTTCGGAGTACCCCTCACAGTATCCACCGCAAAGTCCACAGCAATATACGCCGCAACCGCCCGCGCAATACCCGTCCTATTACGGGGTTGACTCGGCGCAACTCAATCAAAGCGGCGCGCCACAGCAGCAGATGCCGCCGATGTTCATGGTGAATCCGCCGGACGCCTATCCGCCGGACGCTGCTCTCGCTCCCTATGGGCTACCGCCAAATACTGCGCTCTCGGTCCCGGCGCCGCCACCGCTCGCGCTCTCACTCACGCCCGCGCTCACCCCAGGGACGGCGCTCAAAAACGGCCGCTATCGCATCATCCAGCGATTCTCTAGCGGATCAGCGGGGAGTGACACCGAACTCCCGATGATGGTCGCCACCGATACCGAGCTACCCAACGAGCGCGTGCTCGTCCAGGAGCTACCGCTGACATCGATGCATCCCGAAGACGCCGAATATATCCGGCATGGTGTCATCGAGCGGCTAGATAGTCTCTCGCAGATGCATGGTATCGCGCACCTGCGCGACAGCTTCGTGGAGCAACGCCGCTGCTTTCTGGTCTTTGAGCTTCCCTCGGGGGATCGCCTGCTCGACCGTCTGCGGCGCGCGCATGGGCCGCTGCCCGAGACCACTGTTATTGGCATCGTGCTACAGCTACTCGATATTCTCTCCGCGCTGGAGCGCAGCCCGGTACCAATCATTCACGGCAACATCACTCCGGGGAATATCGTGCTCCGGCCTGGGGGCCAGGTGGCGCTGGTCGGCTTCTCGCCGACGCTGCTGATCTATCCAACGGGACAGGTGGCCAATGGGCCAGCAGGCACGCTGAGCGCCTACTCCGCGCCAGAGCAGGCGCGTGGCACGGCAGACAACCGCTCTGACCTCTACGCTATTTGCGCGGTGATGCACTACGCGGTCACGGGCGCCGAGCCGGTTGGACGCATGTTCCCGCTGGCGCGCCACGCCAATCCGGCGGTCTCGTTGGAACTGGAAGACATTCTCGGGCAGGGCCTGCGCCCCTCGCCGAGCCAGCGCTATCAATCGCCCGAAGCGCTCCGTGAGGTGTTGGCGCCGCTGGCGTCTGGGAAGCGCCTCACGCACGTTGACGAAGAGCTGGACCCAGATAGCCCAACCGGGCTGCGTTTGGTGCGCGACGCGCAGGGACGGCTAGTTGGCCCGCGCCAGCGCATGACGCAGAACCCACTCTTCTTCGTCGCCATCGTCCTGGTCCTCGTGGCGCTGCTCGGTGGCGGCGCGTTCTATGCGCTGCAGCCCCATACGTCCGCTCCCGCCACATCCCCGCAGACGCTCACCAGCGCCTTTGCCTCGTACTACCAGTCCAAAGGAATCGGCCTGAGCGGCGGGGAGTTCGTCTTCGACACCCAGCAACCTGACTATGCGCTGAAACAAACAGGCGCTCTCGCCATGGGATCAGGTGACCTCAATGGCGCGCTGGCAGCGTATCAGAAGGCGGTGACGAGCCAGCCCAATGATGTCGAGGCGCTTATCTACGCTGCCGATTTACAGATTCTTGTGGACAAAGATCCCTATGTGACGGTGATTGCTGGTGTGGCGTTCGGCTCAGATGATGATGGCGACAACGCCGATTCCGAGGACTTTGACACGGCGCGCTACGAGTTGCAGGGCATTTATCTGGCGCAGCAGCGCTTCAACCAGGCTTCCACAGCGCCGGGGCATGTGCGGCTGCGTGTGCTGATCCTCAATTCCGGCAAAGAGCCTGCGGATGCCCAGCTTGCCTCGACGCTGATGCTCGACCAGATCCATAAGGGCAACGTCCAGAATATCGTCGGTGTCATCGGCTGGCCAGAGTCGAACCAGAGCCGTCTGGCAATGGCGGCGCTGGGCGCGTCGGGGCTTCCGCTGATCTCGCCGACAGCCAGCGCCAATAATCTCGAAGATACCGCTGGTAACTTCTACAGTCTCGTGCCATCCGATTCGCAACAGGCAGGTGATCTGGCTGATGCCGCGGTCAAGAACCTGAAGGCGCACCGCATTCTGGTGGCCTATGATTCCGGCGACCCGGAGAATAGCGACGTCGCGACCTATTTCAGCAATCAGGTCATTCAGAATTATGGCGCAACGACGACGATTCTTGGACGTGTTACCTACGACGCCGAATCCGTTCAGGATGGCGGCGCGTTCCAGCAGGTTGCGGCAACGGCGCTGACGCAGAATGCGGACCTGATCTATCTGGTGGGCAACCAGAACGCCTCGATATTTCTGGCGAATGCGGTCGCGCAACAGGCGATCCAGACCAATCGCCTCGCCCCTCACATCCTCGTTGGCGCGCAGACACTGATGTCGTCGTACTTTGGAGTTGGCAATGATCCGGGGGCGGCGGCGGCTCGCGCCAACCCTGACCCGCTTGGCCTGATCTATGTCGCGACTCTAGCCAGCGTCGACCACTGGCAGACGCTCAATATGGCGCCGCCAGACGTGCGCGCGTTCAGCGACGGCTTTGCGACATTGTTCAAGAGTTTCTGGGGTGCGGGTGGTCTGTCACTGCCCGGCTCGCTGGCTATCCTGTCGTACGACGCGACCAACCTGCTGTTGGTGGCGCTGGACAAAAACCTGGAGATGGCGCATAACAATGTCGTCATCCCCACCGCGCAGGAAATCACTGTGGCGCTTCGTCAGTTCACCACCCAGCAACCGTTTATGGGCCTGGGCGGAGCCGTCGGATTCAGTAACACGATTCACCAGCCCAACAAGGCGCTGGGCATCTACGAGTTGCTGCCCATTCCGAATGCCCCGACGAACGCGCCTGTCGTGCAGCTTCATCTCGACACGGTTGTGGGCGGGAAAGCGCTCTTCTGCGGCCACTCGACCAACTGCACCCCCTACTGATGCGTCTTGAGGGCGTCACGCAGGCAGGTCTTGCGAACCCCAGATTTGCGCCCCGTTCAGGACGGGATAGTAGAGCAGCAGTTGCTTGCCATCCGGCGCCCAGCGGAGAAATACCTCCGGGCCAAAGCCGCCATACGGGGCGACGCTGGCCAGTTGCAGCCTGGGCGTGAGTGTCTTCAGCAGCTTGCCGCTGGCGCAGTCATAGATGCTCACGTCGAAGTCGCTTACCAGCACTGAGCCATCGGGCCGCCCAATCGGCGCCTCGACCGCCACTCGCTTGCCATCGGGACTCCACGCCAGGTTGATCTGCGTCTGCCATGCGTTGGGATTGATGCTCGTATCGTGGTAGCGCCGTAAAATGGCTGCCATCCCCGCGTCGCGCACTGGCAGCACTGGAGCGCCCACCAGCCCTATCCCGGCGAGATCAGCGGGTTCGGGCGCGGGCTGCCCAGACAGGGCAATGCGCCAGTTCGCAATATCGTCCCCCTGATCGCCCGCAAAGAGGTACGCGCCGTCAGCCGACCAGGAGGCCAGTGAGGTGGCCCAGGTCTCTACCGGCGTCTTCAGCATATGCAGGTTATGTTCGGGTTCAACGCCAACCCAGCGCGTCGTCAGTTGGATCGTTCCAGGCTGCCAGATCGAAAACATCTCGCCGCCGTCGGGCTGGCCCACGAGGATGTTGGATTGACCAGTGGGCGCGCTCGTCGCGTTGAGCGGCGTGACCGGCTGGAGCCGCCCATCGCTCGCCCACTGATACTGTAGCGCTGGCTGAGAGAACGCGGGTGCGGCATACCATCCTCTATCTGTGCTTGCGCGCTCTGGCGGGGTAGCCATCGGGATATAGGCGTCTGTCGCGAGATTCCAGAGGCCCGAATACCACTCACTCCTCGCCATCGTGTGCGAGAGCACGCGCTCATCCCCACCTTGCAGAGGCTCTAGCAGCAGAACACCCTCTACTGCCTTCGTGAGGAAGCCACCGCCGCCAAGGTCCTTCGTTGTGAGCAGCACCATGAACGTCACCGCGAGCCGCTTGCCATCTGGCGACCAGAGCAGATGCGCGTAGTCAATGACCTGGTGTGAGGTGTCTCTATTGCCCACTCCAGCATAGGGATCGGGAGTGGCAATCGCAGGTGGCTTGAGCTGAAGGGCGGT
>JAICKD010000162.1 GCA_025928125.1 Ktedonobacterales bacterium | reverse complement strand
TCCATATCCAGCAGTAGCACCTCCGGGCGCAGGCGCTCGACCGCCTCGATCACCTCGCTCCCGCTGGCTGCCTCGCCGACGACGCTCATATCCGACTGCCTCGCCAGCGCGCGGCGCAGCATGGCGCGCATGGCCTGCGTACCCTCGGCAATCAGTATGGAAATGGTGGCGTTCTCGCTCATGGTCATGGTCAACAGATCCCAACAACGAATGCTCGTCTGCTGACCATATGATACTACATGGCGTCGGTGGCGGGAAGCGTCTGGTCTTCGGCAAGCGCGCGAATCGTGTCGGGGAGGGCGGTCAGTGTCTCGAACTTCGACAGGAAGCAGGTGGCGCCAGCGGCGAGCGCGCGGGTCCGCGTCATCAGGTCGTCCTCCATGCTGAGGACGATGATGGGGGTGTCGGGCAGCACAGCGCGTATTGCTTTCGTTGCGGCGATGCCATCCATCTGTGGCATACGCGCATCCATCACGATCACATCGGGACGCAGTCGCAGCGCCAGGGTGAGCGCCTCCACGCCGTTGGCCGCCTCGCCGATGACCTGCATATCCGGCTCCAGCCGCAGCCAGAGCTTCAACCCATAGCGGACCGCCAGGCAATTATCGGCAATCAGCAACCGAATGGTGGAGTTCTTGCCCATCTCGTCTGCCTTCCCGCGCTGTTGACTACATGTACAACGTTGGCCAGTGTATCCGCCAACCTGATATATCGTAGTACAGGATCAGGCATCCGAAATCGCGCAAATGATGTGTTGTTTCTCAGCCTTTGGACTGACAACGGTTGGGGCGTTGGAGACTGGTGCGCATCTGCGATGGTATAAGGGACAGGCATGCAACGGGCATGGTGAGCTGTCATCCAGCTTCGCGGCATGAATGCCGCGGCTAGCCGCGCTAGTTCGGCTCCTGCGTTGAGGACATGAGAGTGTGCCGGACATGCGCGTGTCTGCCTCCCCTCTCCTCGTAGGAGAGGGGTTGGGGGTGAGGTTCTTCCCTGGCGCAGACCTCTCCCGGCCTTCGGCCACCCTCCCCTACGAGGGGAGGGCATAGGCGACCATGCTGCCGGATGGCCACGCCGCTACCTCTGGCTCTGGCTCCCCTCTCCTCGCAGGAGAGGGGCTGGGGGTGAGGTCCACCTAGCTCAGCGGTACCTCGACGCGGACGACCCCGGCGCGGTCGTGGCGGGCGATCAGCTTCACCACGCCGCCCTCGGGCGCGCGCACGACCCACTCAGTGCTGGCGCGGTCGGTCGTTGGGTCGCCCACATCCCAGCCAAATGGCGACGACGGCTTATAGGCGCGCCCCTCCACCTGGCCGAGCACCTGGCGCGTGTGGCCCGACGCCAGCGACGCGCCCTCCGGTAGCTCGATCTCGCAGACGACGCCGCGCACCAGCTTATTGTCCAGCGCGCTCTTCATCACATAGGTGGGCAGCCAGCCGCTATTCTGCACCGCCAGCCGCACGCGATACGCGCCATCGCCCACGCGGGTTGCGCTCGCCTCGAAAAGCTCCAGTCGCGGCGAGATGAGCAGATGCCAGACCAGCCAGCGCGGAAACTTCGCCAGCTCGCGTTCGAGGTACCGCGACGGCGGATTCGAGAAGGCGTAGAACTCGTTCCAGCCACCAAGCTCCACCGGGCCAAGCTGCGGATGCTCGAAGGTATACCAGTCAATGTAGCCCTTGCCGTCCAGCGCCTCATCGCTCCACTTCAGCAGTTTCAGATCGTCTTCCAGCGGATGCTCGCGGAACCAGTCGATGTACTTGTAGTCCGTAATGCCCGCCTCGCGCTGCGGACTCCATATCTCCACCGTCCAGGCGAAGACGCCCAGGTGCGCGACCATCCAGTCGTCGAGCGCGCCGGTAATCACCGATTTCGGATGGTACTTGAAGTCGTGGAAGACGGAGATATTGGGATAGCCGCTAAGCTCCGTGCCTTTCGCGCCGATCTTCTGGTAGGTCCAGAGGTCTTCGGCGGCGAAGTTCTCGTCGCTCTGGTGGCTGAAGGGCCGGAGCAGCACCCCGGCGAACGTGTGGAAGGCAACGCCGCCGGTGATGTTGCGATGTTCGGCGATGAAGTGGACCAGCGCGCGCACCTCTGGCTCCGAGGCTGGATAGGCGCCCGCGCCGTGCTGCTCGTGCTCCTGCCGCCAGAGCGCCGGGAAGTTGCGGTTGAGGTCCAGACCCTCCTTCGGCGGCTGAATCGTGATCTCGACGCCGTCGAAGTCGCGCAGCTGACCCTCTGGCAGTACGCGGTAATACGCTCCGCCCGTCTCGTCCGGCTCGCGGCGTACCAGCAGGCGCGGCTCCTCCGGGCAGATCTTCCAGGCGCCGTTGGGATCGGGGATGCGCATAGCCAGGACACGACCGTCGCCATCGATGTCTTCGGTAAGCAGCCCGTGTACGTGCTCTTCGTCGTAGGGATAGGCCCGCGTGCTGGAGCGGATGAACTTTGGCGCATCGGCCAGCGCCCATTCCGCCCCATCGGGATTGACGCGCGGGCAGACGTAGAAGGCGCGGGTATCGAGGCAGCGGGTGATGTCGTCGTCGTTGCCGTAGCCGTTGGCCAGCGTGTTGAGCAGGTAGAGGCACGCGCTCGACGGCGAGACCTCGGTTGCGTGGATGTTGCCGTCCACCCAGAGCGCGGGCTTCTCGTTGGCCTCGCCCGTGGCGACGTTCGTCACCGTCACGACCCAGATATCGCGGCCCTCGTGGCTCTTGCCGATACTCTCGACCCGCATCAGGTTCGGATGCTCTTCGGCGAACGCATGGACCAGCCGCGTCAGGTCGTCGTAGCGATAGAACCGGTCGAATTGTATCTCAGGCATCTTGTTCTCCATTTTTCACTGGCTGTGCCGTTGGCTCAGGCTGCTCAGACTGCTCGGATTGCTCATCCGGCTCAGACTGCTCCACGTTGTCGGTCGCTATCTCATCGTCCGCGATCTCGGCGATTTCGGCATTCTCCGCAATCTCCGGCGGTGTCTCCTGGGTGCTTGCGGTCTCAGCGCTCACCGCGAGGGCGACGACCGGGAGCGGCGCCTCGCCGGTGATCTCTGCCACCTCCAGCGCGGCTTTCAGCGCGGGATAGCAGGCGCGGGTGACCTCTGGCAGCGTGTAATCGCCCAGCGCCACCGCGACCAGCAGCCGCGCCGCCTCACCACGCGCCAGCTCGTACTGCTCCTCAGTGATCGCTTCAATCGCGAAGGCTGCTTCAAGCTCCTCTTGATCGAGCAGAATTGGCGTACCCTCGGGAATCCAGGTGATATCGAGGTAGAGATCGTCGTACCAGGGAGTGCCGTCCTCGTCCACTCCCTGCTCGGCTACCAGATCAATATACTCCTGCACTGGCTGGCCGTCGGCGTTGAACATCGTTGTGTGGGTGTAGTTCGCGCCTTCGGGGAAGAGTTGCAGCCACGCATAGCCCGCGTCAGCAATGCAGACGCGCTGGTCGTGATGCGACACCCAGAGCGGCTCGGCAACCTCGATCATCCGTAACAGCGTCGCGTAGCCGTTCACCCGGCCATCGGCGATGCGCTGGCAGATGAAGCGCTGCGCCCGCAGACGAGGCCAGCCGGGCCGGTCGGCGCGCTTATAGGTCATGGGTTCGGTCCGTTCTTGAGCCTGGGGTTTATTGCCATTCTCTTGATCTTCAGACTATACGGTACGCAGGCTTCCACCGGCTGCCCGGCGCAGACGGTCCTCGATGGCGAGGCCCAGACCCTGCCTGCCGAAGCTATGGGTCAGCAGCAGGTCCAGTCCAGCGGCGTCCAGCTCGCGCAGCGCGGCATAGAGTCGGCGCGAGATCGCCGCGAGATCATCCACCGGACCGAGCCGGGCGACGCGCACGCCAGCGTCTTCCAGTGTAGCGGCTTCCTCGTCCGCTGCCAATGCCCCCACCCGTTCGCCGCGCGCCTGTGCCTCGGCGGCCAGCGCACGCATCGCGGCGAGCGCCTCCGCGCCCATGGCGTCGAAGACGACCAGGCGGGTGTGCGGCGCATAGTGGCGCGCCATCTGTCCCGGCGCATGGGAAGGCTCAGCGCTCTCCGGCGCACAGTGTGGCGCATTTTGTGCGTATTCCGGCGCGTAGAGATTCGGCAGGAAGGCTCGTAACGCTTCCAGTGTGACGCCGCCGGGGCGTAACAGGCGCGGCGGGCTGCTGGTGAGATCGACAACGGTGGACTCGACGCCGACCATCGTCGGTCCGCCATCGAGAATACAGGCGATCCGGCCATCCAGATCGGCCAGCACGTGCGCGGCGGTGGTGGGGCTGGTATGCATGAAGCGGTTGGCGCTTGGCGCGGCAATCGGCAGGTCCGCTGCCCGGAGCAATGCCTGGGCCACCGGATGCGCCGGAACGCGCACGCCAACCGTATCGCCGCCCGCCGCGACCAGCGCCGGGATGCGCGCGAGGCGTGGCAGCACCAGGGTCAGCGGGCCGGGCCAGAAGCGCTCCGCCAGCCGTTCCGCCTCCGGTGGGATATCGCGGGTTACCCCCGCCAGTTGCGTCGCAGCCGCCAGGTGGACAATCAGTGGATCGCTCAGTGGGCGCTCTTTGGCGACGAAGATCCGTCGAATCGCCGCCTCGCTGGTGGCGTCTGCGCCCAACCCATAGACCGTCTCGGTCGGAAACGCGACGACCTCGCCGGCGCGCAGCAGGTTGGCCGCCAGCGCGATGGCATCTGGCGGAACGGCGTCGGGCGGCGTTGCCAGTACTATTGTTTCGTGCGGATGTGTGTGGTCAGTCATAGCGCGTTTCCAGTGTCATGTGGCTCTACTGTTCCGGCGGTGTCGACGAATCTCTCGTCAAACTGGCGGGAAATGTTCTCCATGCGGCTTTCGCTCGTTTGTTAGTGTAGTCACATTCCGCCGCGCTCTTGTTGGCGGTCACGCGGCGCTCTTCCAGAGGTAGTACTCTGTCGTTGCGCTTTCAGTGTGGTCGGTGTATGATTGCGGCGTTCGTCTTCGCCGTTCATTCATGAACGACCGCTTACTATTGGCGAGGTAGATCTTGTTGGCCAGAACACTCCGCCTCGAAGCCGCCGAATTATCCGACGTGGGTCGCAGGCGTGAACGTAATCAGGACAATGTCGCGCATCTGATCCCATCGGATGCGCACGTGTTGGATGAGAAGGGCGCTCTCTTCATCGTCTGCGACGGCATGGGAGGTCATGCCGCTGGCGAGGTCGCGTCGGAGCTTGGGGTCAAGACGATCTCCGAGGAGTATTACAACACCCCGAGTACCGACGTGATCACCGCGCTTGCGACCGCGGTCGAGCGCGCCAACGACGCCATATATCGCCGCGCCAGTGAAAACCCGGAATATGGCGGCATGGGTACCACCTGTGTCGCGCTGGTGGTCGCGGGAGGGCGGGCGTTCGTCGTCAATATCGGCGATAGTCGCGCCTACATTATTCGCGATGGCAAGATGCACCAGGTCACGCGCGATCATTCGTGGGTGGCGGAGCAGGTGCGCGTGGGGCTGCTGACCGAGGAGCAGGCGCGCAATCACAGCCATCGCAATGTCATTACCCGTAGCCTTGGCACGCAGCCCAATGTGACCGCCGACCTGTTCGTCCAGACGATGCAAAATGGCGACCGCGTGCTGCTGTGTAGCGATGGCCTGCACGGCTACGTCGATGAGGGCGAGATCGAGCGGGTCGTGACGGGCGATCAGGAGCCTAATGAGGCCGTCCGCGCGTTGATCGATATGGCTAACGCCAACGGCGGGCCAGACAACATCTCCGCGACGCTGGTCTATCTGGTCGATGTACCCGAGCCGAAGGGCGCGCTCATGCTGCCAGATTCGGCGATACCCGCCGAGGGCATCACCCAGCCATTGCCAGCCGTTGGCGTCCGCACCGCGTCCAAGAGCGTCCAGGCGGCGAAGGCGGCGCGAGCGGCGAAAGCGCGCGAACAGCGACGGGCATCGGCGCGGCGTCGACTGCTGACGAATGGGCTGCGCGCGCTGGTGGCGGTCCTGATCGTGGCGATTGCCGCGGGCTTCTGGTACTTCGCATTTGGACCATATGGCCAGCGACAGGCGGCGAACCAGGAGCTTCAGCGCAATGTCGCGCAGGCGCAACAGGCGATTTCGCAGGCTCCGCGCCAGGACCCCGCGACGGCGCTGACCTCGCTGGCGCGCGCGCGCGATCTGGTGGTCGATGACCTGGACAACCCCAATCTCGACGCCTCCTATCGCGCCGTTGGCGAGGATATGCTGGCGAAACAGCTTCAGCCAGCGGTGCAGCAAGCCATCGAGCGGTATAACAGCGCGGCGCTGGTGACCCCTGTCAATGTCACCACGGCGCAGTTCTACAGGTTGTCGTGCCAGACCTCGGGCGGAACGCCGACGACGCTGACCAGCGTGACCCAGCTTACCGCGATGAACGCGGCTCTCCCGGCGCTTGCCAGCTCGCAAATCCTCTATGTCGTCAGCTCGGGCCAACTCTACCAGGTGGTTGTTCCAGCGGACCAGGGCGCGCCACAGTCCGGCGCCAGCTGCTTGCAGATTTCATTGAGCGGCATCGCGACAGTGGTGGCGATCACGGGTGACGGTACGACGCTCAATATCCTGGCGGAGCAGCCGAGCGGCCAGTATGTCGTGATGATGGTGACGACGAACGGCTCCAATAGTGATGGCACCCCCAAGACGACGGTTGCGAACCGCTTCAATGTCGCGACGGGGGGCGGCGAGACACCAGAGTTGATCGCGGTCTCAGGCGCGGATGTCTATATTTCGTATTCGCGCACGGCGGCGGGTGTCTACGGTGTCTGGCACTATAGCAGCCCGTTGCAGGCGCCGAAGATTGGCAAGAAGACGCCGCCTCCGCCGAAACCGCCAACCAGCCCCGCGCAGACGGTCCTGCTCCAGCGCGATCCCGTCTCGCTCGCGTACTCCCATAGCATTCTCTATATGCTGGATAGCGCGGGTGGACTGAGCCAGATCAACACCGCTGACAAATTCGCGTTCTCGGCGCTGCCGGTACAGATACCAAGCCCGCTCCAACCTGTCTCGCCGAATGATTACTCGGTCGCGGCTCCCGTGCCGACACCCGCGCCCACCCCCGTGAGCGGCGCGGCGCAGACTCCCAGCGGGGCGTTGAAC
>JAICKD010000596.1 GCA_025928125.1 Ktedonobacterales bacterium | reverse complement strand
GCGTGAAGACACCGCACAATCCTTCGCCAGTGAGCTTATGCACCGCGTAGGGTGAGAGTGGATTCGGGAGCAGCGCTTCATGCGAGGGCAATTCAGGACGCTCGCCATAGAGCGCGCACGAACTGGCAAAGACGACCCGCCGCACACCATGGTTCCGCGCCGCCAGCAAAACGTTCTGTGTTCCCACAACATTGACATCGAGTGTCGTGGCCGGGTCGGCAAGAGATTCTGGAACCGATGCCATCGCCGCCTGGTGAAACACCACGTCCACATCTTCCATCGCGGCGCGCACTGCCTCCGTATCGCGCAGGTCCGCCCGAATCACGTCCACCTCGCCGCGCAGCATGTCAAGGTTGCTCATTCGCCCGGTTGAGAGATTGTCGAGGATGCGGATCCGCTCTCCACGCTCCAGGAGCGCCTGCGCGATGTGTGAGCCAATGAATCCAGCGCCACCTGTGACGAGCGAACGTCTCGACATTATTGCTCCTGACTAACGTGATGCCCTAAGCGGACGTGAAAGATGGTTTTTCTTCGAGCTACTAATGCGCCAGCGAATCCAGCGCAGCCTTCACGCGCGCTGGCGTCAATGGGATGGCACGCACACGCGCGCCACATGCCGCGTAGATGGCGTTGGCGACGGCTGGGGCAGTCGTGACGGTTGCCGGTTCGCCAGAGCCAACTGGAGGCTGGCCCGGCTGGTCGATCAGTTCGGTGATAATCTCTGGAATCTCGGAGAACGTCAGGATGGGGTAGCTCTCCCAGTCCAGGCTGGTGATACCCGCCGGGGTGAATTGTACTTCCTCTTTCAGCGCACGGCTCAGTGATTGAATCACGTTGCCTTCGATCTGGTTGCGCACCCCGTCGGGGTTGATGATCTGCCCGCAATCGTGCGCCACGACGATCCTCCGCACGCGAACCGCGCCCGTCGCGCCATCCACCGCGACCTCAGTGACCGTGGCAACATAGGCCTCTGTGTTCTCGTAACGCGCGAACGCCAGCCCACGCCCCTCACCAGCGGGAAGCGGCTCGCCCCAGCCCGCGCACCGCGCCGCCGTTTCGAGCACCGCCCGCGCGCGTGGGTCATCGAGATAGCGCAGGCGGAATGCCAGAGGGTCAGCGCCTGCAGACGCCGCCAACTCATCCATGAACGACTCATTGGCGAAAGTATTGGCAAACGCGCCGAGGCTGCGCATCGAGGAAAAACGGAGCGGCTCGCGCGCCAGCCAGTGAATGGTCACGCGCTGATCCCGCATCGAGTAGTCGGTTGGCGCGTTGCGGTCACCGCCAACGACGAAAGCTCGTGCCGCAGGCTCCGCCGCGCCCATCTGCCGCCCGACGAGGAAGTCGCCGTCCTGGCGCGGGCGATTGCCATGTGATGGCGACCATCCCTCAAAGCTCCAGCCGCTGATGGCGCCCTCGTGGTCCAGTCCGCCGCGCAGGTCGATCACCATCGCGGGCGTTTTCGGTTCTCCGGCAAACTCGTCCGCGCGTGACCACTGCACGCGCACTGGCTGCCGTAACTCGCGCGCCAGGACCGCCGCATCCGCCGCCACGTCATCGGACCCGTTATGTCCGTAGCTTCCTGATCCTTCCATATAGATGACCCGCACGCGCTCTTCTGGCAACCGCAAGAGACCAGCCAGCGCCGCGCGTAGGGGATGGGCGCCCTGCGTTGCGCACCAGACGGTCAGGCTCTCGCCATCGAAGTTCGCCACCGCGCATGATGGCCCAACCGAGGCGTGCGCCTGAAATGGCATCGTATAGGTTGCGCTGAGTTGTCTCGCCGCCCGTTGGATCGCCGCCTCGGCATCGCCGCTAGCCATGGCGACTCGCACGGTAGCCTGCTCGTGGCGTAACGACTCATGCAGCGAATCCATCGCGGGTAGCGCAACAGCCTCACTCCATGTCACCCGCAGGCTGCGCGCCGCACGAATCGCCCCCTCCTCGCGTTCCGCTACCACCGCCACGAAATCGCCGACACGCACCACGCGCGCATCCCGCACGGCCGCATCATCCAGGCTGATGAGCGTTGAGCCAACGTCGAACGGGCGAACGACTCGCGCATGGAGCATGCCAGGCAGCCGCAGATCGTGGACGAACGAAGGTTGGCCGGTGAATCTGGCGGGCAGGTCGAGCCGGGATGCGGAGGTACCGACAATCTGGTATTGCTCCGGCTGCTTCAGGGGCGCTGTCTCCGAGATTGGGCGTTCAAAACGCCCGCCTGCCATGAGTCCAGCGAAGGTCACTCGCGGTCCAGCCGCGCCACGCGGCGTTATCACCCCATCGCGGATCGTCAGTTCATCTGGCGACATGCCCAGTTCAGCCGCCGCCATCGCCAGCAAGAGCTGACGCGCGGTCGCCGCCGCCCGCCGCAGGGTCATCCCGCTGGATTTCACGGTCATACTGCCTGCGGTGTAGCCCTCGTTGGGCGTCCGAGCCGTGTCTCCCATCACCATTTGTATGCGCTCGAGCGCGACATCCATCTCTTCGGCGACGACCTGCGCCAGCGCGGTGCGCACGCCAGTTCCCAATTCCACCTTGCCGCTGAAGACGGTGATTGTGCCATCTGGCTCGATGGCCAGCCAGTCGTCGAGTTGCTGAGATGCCGCGCCGAAGAACGAACGCGCGCCTGCGGCGGCCGCATGTTGGCCTGCTGGGTTGATATCGTTGGGGTTGTTGGGAGGTGTGTTAGACATCAGTTGCCGTCTCCCCACATCAGCGCCTCGGCCCGCCTGACCGCCCGCAGAACGCGCGCATGCGAGCCACAGCGGCAGAGGTTACCATCCAGCGCCGTACGAATCTGCTCGTCGGTGGGGTGGGGCGTCGCCCAGAGCAGCGCCGCGATGGTCATAATCATGCCGCTGCTGCAATAGCCACATTGCGCGGCCTGCTCATCGAGAAACGCCTGCTGGACGGGATGCAGCTCGCCATCCTCGGCCAGCCCTTCCAGCGTCGT
>JAICKD010000267.1 GCA_025928125.1 Ktedonobacterales bacterium | reverse complement strand
GTAAAACGCGACGTGCTCCAACTTGCGTCCCGTTCGCTCAGCATAGCGCGCCACCAACTGCGCGCGAGTGGCGAAGCCTGGCAGCGCGGTAATGCCCCAAGAGCCATCGTCAAGCTCCGGTCCGGCGTCGCTGGACTCCTGCCAGAAGGAGAGGAGATAGCCAAGGTCGGCGAGAGGATCGCCCAGGGTTGCCATCTCCCAGTCGAATATTGCCAGAATACGCGCTGGCGGTTCCGGCGCGTACATCGCGTTGTCGATGCGATAGTCGCCATGGACGATGGTCGCGGGTCCCGAGTCTGGCAGATGTGTGGTCAGCCACTCGGTCACAGCATCAAGGTCAGGCAGCGGACGATTATGTGAGGCGTCGAGTTGGCCAGTCCACCGGCGTATCTGCCGCTCCAGGTATCCCTGTGGTTTGCCAAAATCGCCCAGTCCGGCCGCCTGCCAGTTGACGGCATGCAGGTCTGCCAGCCGGTCAATCAGCTCGTAACCCAGCTCAGCGCGCGCCGCCACATCACTAGCGAACGCCGGAGGAAGTTCCGCTCGGATTACGACCCCATGCACGCGTTCCATCAAGTAGAACGGAGCACCGATGACGCTCGTATCGGCGCATAGCAGCATCGGGCGCGGAACAGGCACTGGTGTATCCGTGAGAGCCGTCAACACACGGTATTCACGCGCGACGTCGTGCGCGGTGGGCAATAGCGGTCCGCGTGGAGGACGCCGCAAGACCCATTCTTGGTCGCCGCGTGTGATGAAGAACGTCTCGTTGGAATGTCCGCCACGGACGCGCTCCACCATCACCGGTCGTTCTATACTCTCTGGGAAAGTCTGGTCGAGGTAGGTGGTAAGTGCGGCGGCGTCTACCAATGGCGATAGTGGCGCATTGGATGTCGACGTGTCGCTGGAGCTGTCATCTTGCATGTGGCTTCTCAGCTTTCCCCATACATACAGAATACATACAGACTTGGGCTAGCAGTGACCCTGGCAGACCAGCCCGATTGCCTGAAGGTCGTGCTCACCGATACTGCCAGCATTCTATCATCGGCGCGAGTCTGAGGAACAGAGAGAGGCTCGTATTCGTCTCATCTCACAATAGTCGGAGCCAACGAAAAACGCCTGCCTTCACCCGTTTATCACAGGCTACGGCAGGCGCGCAAGTGGAGTGCTTCTTTACTCGAACAGTGGACGCTCGATCAAGCGGTATGAAGGATTGCGCAGGGTGCGCTCCGTAATAGGCTTCGCGGGAACCCCACCCACGACCGCGAACGGCTCGACATCTTTGGTCACGACGGCCCCGGCCATGACAACCGCCCCCTGACCGATTGTGACGCCTTGCAGTATCATCGCTCGTGTCCCAATCCAGGCATAGTCGTCGATGACGATAGGGCGGTAGTCGCTGGGGAACTCAGGATCATTGATGTCATGGGTTCCGGTAATGAGCGCGACCTCGGCCGAGATGCTGACATTGCTGCCGATGACAAGGCCGCCTGATGTGTAGATCAGACATTTCTGATTGATGACCGTACCGTTTCCAATCGAGACACGACGGCCGCTCGTGCGGATACCGGTCATCTGTATGTATGGCCCCATCAGGATGGAGGCGCCATGTCCAATATCCCAACCAAGCATGCGCCGATACCATGCAAGGCGTATCGTGTGACTTGGCACATAGGCGATGATGTAATTCGTAGCATATTTGACGGATGCCGCACTGCTGCGGCGAACTGCGGAGGCTCCTCGTCTCACACTTGCTCGAGCGCTGCTTGCAAGGTGTGTCCCCCACATTGTCACGGTGCTTGCAAGGTTCTGGAGCCAGCGCGGCAGCCTATTGGTATCCACCAACTGCACCCTTCCGCGTTCAATCCGCCAATCCACACTAGATGTGTATCCACTCCCGCTGAATGCGAGCGCTGTTGATGAACCTCCCTGTCGTCTCGCAACAGGCGCATTTACAGCTGGGGCAACGCTACGTGTCTTCCGGCGAGCGATTGCGAGATACAGCGCATCCAGGTCTTCGCGCGGAATCGTAGCTAGTGCGGTTGCAACCAACGCATAGGTAATGCCCGCTATGGGCAAGACAATCAGGAGCGAGAGCTTGCTCAACATGACCACTACGAGAGCCATTGCGAGGCTGGCTGCGAGCGCTTTCACGCCCGTTGTCACACTTCGCACCGGGAGCATCTTGCGTGGTAAAACACAGAGCGCAAGCACCATGAGCAATAGTTCTGTGAGAGAGGTCACAATCGCCGCTCCCACGCCACCTAATCGCGGAATCAACAGGACGTTGCCGATGACATTGAATACTAGCGCCGCTCCAGCGATCCACGGCAACTGTCTCTCCATTTTCAAACTCATGAGGGCTGTTGTCCAGACTGAGTTGAGATAGAGAATCGCTAGTCCTGGCGCAAGAGCCTGGAGTATCGGCACTGATGGGATAAATTGGTTGTTGTGGTAGAGATAGCCGATGATATTCGGTGCGGCGACGATCAGTCCCACCATCACCGGAATCCCCGCGACGAGCAGGAAATTCACCGACTTTTCGACAGCCACCTTCATCTGGCGCTCTGAATTCACCGACAACTTTGCCATTACCGGATACATCACTGCCACGATGACAATATTTGGCAGGAACACGAGCGTGTCGAAGAGCCGATATGCCGCGCCATACGTGCCAACAACCGCTGTCGAGGTCATTGCCTGCAAGAACACGGTATCAATGCGATAGTAAATGACGCCGATGACCCCATAGGTAAGAAACGGAATGCTTTGCATCACCAGGTTGCGCATCAGTTGGAAGTCGAGGCGCCAGCGAAAGCCCACCAGACGGAAGAACCAGAACAGTTGCCAGATCGCACCGGCGCATGCGCCAATCAGCAGCGCGGCTCCCGCGGCAACCACTCCGCCACCCGCACGCATCCACAAAATGGCGATAATGGCGCCTAGGCCTTTTTCAATTACGAGCGCAATCGCGGGGAATACCTGGCGTTGCGACGCGGTATGAATCGAACCGAAGGTGCTGCCTGTCGAACTGATCAGTAGGACACAGCCGACCAGGACCACGAGGATGCGCTCTTCGCGCGCGAAGCCAAGCACATTCATCACACCAAGAATGGCGGCAAACAAGATTGCCCACATCGCCAGTTTCAACAGGAGCACATTCGCGGGGTAGCGAAGCGCCTTGGTTGGGTCTTGCGCTACGTCACGGACAATCTGCTGATTGAAGCCAAATTCGATAGGAAAGCCAACGAGCGCGACAAAGCTGATAGCGAAAAACAACTCGCCAAATCGTTCGTCGCCAAGAAAGCGACCGTATGCCGCGGTCAGCGCGAGGGTCGATATCCAGGTAATTATTTGTCCAAAGAATGAGACGCCCGTGTTGCCGAGGACCTTGCGCAAGTTATTCATGCATATGCCTCCTTGGCGTGTGGTTTATGGGCAAATCTGGCGGCGAGGACGGCGAGGTCGCCAAAGGCGGGGAGAGGATCACGCCAGTTCAATACGGAGAAAGTATTGCTACCAAGCAGTGAGCGCGCATAGCTCCAGGGTGTGGTAATGCCAGCGCGCATCTCCTGGACGCCCGCAAGGACATCCGTCGCGCCACGAATCCAACGCGTGCCATAGCGTGGCGCACATTGAGGCGATGTTTGGCCGATCATCTGCTGATATTGGAGATAGGGGAGATCAAGCCCACAGGCGATACAGAGTGTATGCCAGCCCCAGGGTCGGATATTGATATCGAGCAGTTTGTATACGCCGTCGCGGGGGTCCTGCTTGAATTCGACTTCGACCATCCCCGATGCGCGCATGTAGCGCAGCAAGCGCTCGGAGGGGCCGATCAACTCCGGCAGATACACTGATTCGACGAAACTGCTGCCCAGGCCATAATCAATCGGGTATTGGCGTCGGCGGCGCGCCGTCATTACCTGTTTGATCTCGCCGTCGAGGCAGAGTGTGGCGACAGAAACCTGGCTGGCGCCGCCACCGGGAATCACTTCCTGCACCATGATCTCATCTGGGCTGACCATGCCTGTCGCGATCCGGTACTGTGTGTGAAGTTCTTCGATGTTAGTAGCAGGCAATGCTTTCAGGCGTGCTGCATGTTGCATATGTATCGATATGGCTGGCTTGATGATGACCGGAAAGTGAAGGTCAATTTGGTCCAGGTCACTTTCGTGCGCGGGATACCAGGTACCGGGGTAGGCCACTCCTGATTCGCGCGCCATGCGATCGGTGAGCCGCTTGTCGAATGCCCAGCGGACGATATCCCATGATGGCGTTGTCGGTTGGTAGATCATCGCAAGCGCATCGCGGTGTTCCGCGACAAGACCCACGGCATCATCTTGTGCCGCCACGAGCATCCAGTCTTGCAACTGAAGCTCTCGTCCAATCTGTACCAGGTAGTCGGCAAGCGCTGGGTCTTCTAGCGACCCCTGCCACGAAACACGGCGTGTCACGTAGCGTGAGAACCACGCCGAGCGCGGCTGACTATCGACGACGATTGCGGGGATGCCATGTCGTCCCAGGCTGCGAATAACACCCAGTGCCTTGAAATCGCTTCCGAGCACCACTACACCGGGTATCTGTCTCATATCTCGCATCGTCGCCTTCTCCCCCACCTCAACACTTCCAAGGCTCACTTGGGGCGCACATTAGCGCCGTCTTTCTCAACCACGAATCGAAGTCAGGCTCTCTGACGTGTCGACCTCTGCCTGTGCCGTTGTGCGTGCCAAGCGGTGTGTAATATGGCGCGCCGCGAGGCCCGTTCCAGCGACAAAGCGTGTGAGCGGGCCGAAGTTGTGGGCGGCAATCGCACCGACAAAGAACAATCCAGGCACGCTGGACTGGTAGGACATATCGAGCAGTGGCATTGTCCCCGCACGTTGCACCTGCTCGCGCATCACTGGATCGATGAATGTGAGACGGTCAATATCGGGCCGGTAGCCTGTTCCCGCGAAGAGGTGATCGACGACGCGTGTTGTGCCGTCGGTGAGCGTCAGCTCTAGTTCATCGCCATGCGGACGCGCCTTGGCCACCTCCGCACCGGCCGTAACCGCTACTCGTCCTTCGACACGGTTTCGCAACCATTTCGCGCCTGCTGGCTTGGTGGCGCGTCGGTCGATCTTCGCGCGCAGCTCTTCGGGATACATGTAGTAGAGGGATGCGAAATGGATAACCCAGGTAAGTCCAGCGGGGCCAATATCGGAGGGGGCGTAGAACACTCGTCGGACCAGGCCACCTTTTTCGTACAGTTTTCGCTGACTCCAAATGATCGGCCCATGCGCGATCACCTCTACGTGTGAGGCGCCTGCCTCGCTGAGAAATGCCGCAGTCTGGACGGCGCTCTGTCCGCGCCCTAGAACAGCGACCCGTTTGCCGACGAACTTGCTGAACTCTTTGTGGTCCTGTGTATGTGATGCCAGAGAGGGCGGCAGATCGTGGGCGAACGCTGGAAGATGGGCAAACGATTGAATACCAGTCGCCACGACAACCGACCCGGCGCCCGCGCTCCGCCCGTCATCCAGCTCTATCCGAAACTGATCGCCATCCCGGGCGAGCCCTTGCACAAAGGTTGGGTCAACATCTGGAACCGTG
>JAICKD010000266.1 GCA_025928125.1 Ktedonobacterales bacterium | reverse complement strand
CGCATCGGCGCAAGCAACCAGCTTGCCTGCGCGTAGCCGTTGGAGGGATCCGCCTCCATCACAATGACTTCATCGCGGTAAAGGCGGCTGATAAGCGATTGGTCGAAGCGGTCTCCGAAGCGCGCCATGCGCCCGTGAGGCTGCTGCCATGCCAGCTCGATAAATGGCCTTCGGGCCACTACCGCAAGCGGTTCCAGCGTCTGAGTCTCCGCGTTCAGCGCCAGAAAACTCACCGTCTCGCAGCCGAACAGCGCCATCGCCTGCTCCGCCAACATATGCGCGACCGCTTTGGCGTCCGTGCTGTCAGCTTGTGCGGTGGGAGTCGTGAGAGCATGTGCCATAGCCAGCAGGCTTTCCAATGGGCGATGCGATTGCTGGTACTGGGCTATTCCACCTACTTGATGGGATACCTGTGGGGTGATGGCATATGCGGATCCCAGCGTTTTCTCACGTCCGCCTGTATCCAGTTTATGAGCGGTGATGTCGAGGCGCTGAATCAGCGCGCCCGGCTGACCATTCGCCAGGGGCGTGGCGGTCAACTGGAACCATCGCTCGCTGGTGGGCGATACCTGTGGCGATACCCGTGAGGAATAGGAATACTCCAGTGTGAAGAGCGCGCGCTGCCTGGCCA
This sequence comes from Ktedonobacterales bacterium, assembly GCA_025928125.1. Lineage (GTDB taxonomy): Bacteria > Chloroflexota > Ktedonobacteria > Ktedonobacterales > JADMIN01 > DAHUXT01. The sequence continues at coordinate 4,983 of JAICKD010000266.1, read as the reverse complement.
ACACCTCGCGGATACCCTGACAGGCTCGCTGGGCCGCGTCTTCGTGCGGCCCGAAGGCCGCACGGCTCACGTCGAAGTAGTTCAAGCCGAGGCCACTCTCGGGAAACGTGGCGGCGCCATCTTCGGCGGCGAATCGTCGCCAGGCCTCGTTGACGGCAATGATGCCGCCCTCCTGGTCGAGAATCGCGGCCTGCCAGGGCAGCGCGGCGAGCAGGTCGGTCCCGCCCGTGCCGTGGTACGGGGGCAGAGTTTTAAAGGTGGGTCTGGTCTTGAGGCGCTTCGTCGAATAGATGCGCTTGCTGTTGAGTAGCATCTGGCCCCTCCTTACCCTTCGGGCAGACCCTCCGGACACGAGCCCGAAAAGCGGCCCGACATGCGGCCCTTGCCCAATTGGGCGTTCGCTCACGATTCAGCTTTGTAGGTGCTCCAAGTCAAACTCATTGCGCATTACGCCAGGTTATGCCAGGTCACGCCCAATCTACTTCACATGCATGGGATTTCTACAAGGCCCACAGCAGGGCGGCGGCCAAAAATGGGCCTTTATACATCCTTTCCTTGCCCATGGGAATGGAACGACATCAAGACTCGCGAACGAATCGGCAAGGGTTGCAACTTTCGGCGCATGCGCCCCATGTCGATGTGCTGTTACACTCCTCATCCTGAGGATAGCTCGTCAAGGTGGGAGGATCGGGAAGGGCAACGCCAGCTTGATTCCTCTCTCAGGTCATACCCAACATGACGGCGTCCCACATCAGCGACGGCGGAGAAGGAGGTTGCCAGATGACGGGTCCCATGGGAGAGCTTGGCCGTATGCGTCTGATGATCGTCGATGACCATGTGGTTTTGCGGCGTGGTGTCGTCGCCTCGCTGTCGGAGTTTGATGACATCGAGGTGGTGGCCGAGGCAAGCAGTGGAGAAGAAGCGTTGGCGCTGTGCCAGACGATTCCGGTGGATGTTGTGCTGATGGACCTGTTGATGCCGCCGGGAATGAGCGGAGTAGAGGCAATTCAGGCGTTGCATGACGCCTACCCTGATGTGCATCTGATCGCCTTTACCAGTTATCGCGATGATTCGCTGGTGGAGGAGGCGCTGCGAGCGGGGGCGATTAGCTATCTGCTAAAAGATGTATCGCCCGATGATCTGGCCAAGGCCATCCGGCTGGCTGGCCAGGGTATGCCCGTTCTCGCGCCCGCGGCAACACAATCCCTGGTCCATGCGCTGGCGCAGCGGCATCCCAAGCTGGGCTATGACCTGACTGACCGCGAGCGGCAGGTGCTCGCCCTGCTGACCGAAGGCCTCTCTAACCACGACATTGCCGAGCGCCTGGTCATTACACCCGCCACAGTGAAGTTCCACACGCGCAGCATTCGCCACAAGCTTGGCACCACTAGCCGGACCGAGACCGCTATTCTCGCCCTACAGAACCATCTCATCCCGGTTGGATGAGCGGCATCAGTTCGTTCGCGTCACCCACCGCGTCGGGCAAGGGACCTGCGCCACTCTGGCGCAGGCCTTTCGGTATGGCGTACCATCACCGTTGTAGCTGGGGGTGTACCTGTCCGCAAGGGGGTGTACGCAACTAGCCTCTAATACACGCCTTGTACCCGTGGTTCTCTCCCGATCCATGAGATACACTCCGAGACAGCATTGAGAATTGGGATTTCTGCTGGGCTGTGTTCATCCTACGCGACATCGGCCTCGTTCATCCAGCCGCCGCCAGATGCCTGCCACAGATCAAATTGCCCGTCCCTGGATGCCTTCAAACCTCCGACGAAGCGGGTAAGGTCTACCGGACTCACTGGCCACTGGATACGTCGCTTGGGCGCCTATGTACAACAGAGTCGCCAGATGACTCAGGTGGGAGAAAATCCGCATGGACACCAGCGCGCACAACGACGCCAGGCACTGGGAGCAGGAGATCGGGCGGCTCCATGCACGCATCGACGATTTCGAGGCTCGTTTCGAGGCTGAGTATCATATCCTGCGCAGCATCGTCGATACGCAGATCGAGGAGCTGCGCGCGATGGTGCGAAAAGTGGAGGGCGATATCGCTGCTATCAGCCCAGACGCCTATGTGCAGCAGGTCGCCGACCAGGTCGCGGAGTTGAAGCTCAAAGGCGATCTGGCCTACGAGCTGCTCCAGGAGCGGCTGGTCGCGGGCGGATCGCGGGATGATCCAGCGCCCGACGTAGGGCCGCCGGTGTCATAGCCACGTCACTCACCCCACGGTGAGGCTCGTCCCACCCCACGGGAGGGGGCGATAACTTGCTGTGAAAACGCCACCTGGGCGCAGTGCCACAGCGAGATGGCGCGACTATACTCTGCTCACGTGCGCCGGATTCGGGTACAACAACCATCAGGAACAGTCCGCACGGCGTCACAGTGGGTTTGAGCGTTAAGCGGTTGAGCAATGGAAGAGGAGAGGTGGAGATGGGTACGCTACGAATCATGTCTCGGCGCGGCGACGACCGGGTGCAGTGGGATACCAGCCGTGTGCTAGACGGTGAGCTGGACGCGGTAGCGGCTGTCCGCGAGGCCGAGCGCATCTTCGAGCAGCAGCGGGCGAAGGGCGCCACCGCGTTCAAAGTCACAAAAGGCGAGGCGTCCGTTCGTATCGACAAGTTTGACCCCGAGGCTGAGCAAATCATGATCGTCCCACGTGTGGTAGGAGGCTAGCAACCGGCCACACTGATCGTTTTGCTCGGCAAAAATACTCCGAAAACGCCGCCGCTGGCTCAGCGCATGTCGCAGCCGACCCTAGAAGACACACCTGGGTCGGCTGCCCTGCGGCTCCGGCTGATTCTGCTAATACGACACGCGAGCGAGTTCATGTAGGCGATCCATAGGCGATCTAAAGGAACGCATGGCATAGGGGATACTATGGTTCCTGAGAAGCGCCCTCAGTTCGATGCTGGGCAGGACACTGAGCGCTCTGCGGGTGATTCCGCGGGTGAAACCGGTGAAACTGGCGCCGATACTTCCACGTATACGCGACGCATCAACTTCGATGAGCGTCGGCTCCCTCTTACATTGGCGCTGACGCTCCTGGTGGCCATGGCGCTGCCATTTTTGTCGCCCGAGAAACTGAGTCTCGGTCCGAAATGGCTGCTCGTGGTCCTACTGGGGATTTTCTTGATCGCCACGCTGGTTGCTGGCCCAGAGCTCGTGAAGGGCCGGGCAACCGTGCTGCGTGCGATGGCGATTGGCGTCGTGGTGGTGCTCGTGGTAAAGGACAGCTGGAGCACCGCCAACCTCCTCATCGACCTCATCAAGGGCGGCCCAGAAACCAATAATCCGACCGTGCTGCTGATCACGGGAGGAGTCGTCTGGGTCGCCAACAATATCGTGTTCGCCATGCTCTACTGGGAACTCGATAGTGGCGGCCCGATAGAACGCGCCCGCCGGAAAGTGCGCTATCCAGACCTGGCTTTCCCCGGCCAGTTGACCCCCGATATCGTGCCTCCCGGCTGGAGACCGGTTTTCATCGACTACCTGTATCTCGGCTTCACGAATGCGCTGGCGTTCAGCCCCACCGACGTCATGCCGCTGGCACACTGGGCGAAGCTCACGATGGCGCTCCAGTCGTTCATCTCGGTCGCAATCCTCAGTCTGGTCGTCGCCAGGGCGGTCAACATCCTGACTTGAGCACAGCACAATGCGCAGGTCCGCACTCACCCAGAGGGCGGGTGGACAGCACGCCGCTGGAGGGGCATATGACTAGTCGCCGAGACCGGCCACGCGGTCGGCGTCTGGGACCGCGTCACGCGCTACGATGCAGCGGGGGCTACAGGCAAAACAGATAGACACATCAGACACACACGGTAGCCACCAGTTTGCGCGCCCACATTCGGGTATATGGGATGTGATGCGGCAGCACACGTGGCGTGGGGTTAACTCCGGCCAGGAAAGGACCAACCAGGCGATGACCAAGCCATTCAAGGGGACGATCAACGTCGATATCCGCGACTCACAGCCCGACTGGGCGCCCTTTGAGCCGCCCAAAGCTCCTGAGGGCGCGCCGAATGTCCTCTACGTCGTCCTCGACGATGTCGGCTTCTCGGCCATCGGCTGCTATGGCGGCCCCGTCAAGACGCCCAACATCGACCGCATCGCGCAGAACGGGGTGCGCTACACCCAGTTCCACACCACCGCCCTCTGCTCTCCCACCCGCTCCTGTCTGCTGACCGGGCGCAACCACACCCACAACAGCATGGCCTGCATCACCGAGGCGGCGGTAGGTTTCCCCAGCGCCAGCGGAACGATCCCGCCGGAGAACGGCATGCTTTCGGAGATTTTGGGCGAGCAGGGCTGGAACACCTACATCGTCGGTAAGTGGCATCTCTGCCCGACCGACGAGATGAATCTCGCCTCCACCCGGCGCAACTGGCCGACCGGGCGTGGCTTCGAGCGCTACTACGGTTTCCTCGGCGCGGAGACCAACCAGTGGCACCCCGAGCTGATCTACGACAACCATCCAGTCGATCCGCCGAAGACCCCAGCGGAAGGCTATCACTTCACCGAAGATATCACCGACAAGGCCTTAGAGTTCATCCAGGATGCCAAGGCGGTGGCTCCCGACAAGCCGTTCTTCCTCTACTATGCGCCGGGCGCCTGCCACGCGCCGCACCAGGCGCCACGCGAGTGGATCGACAAATATAAGGGCCGCTTCGATATGGGCTACGAGGCGATGCGGGTGCGGACGCTCGCCCGCCAGAAGGAGCTTGGCCTCGTCCCACAGGATACCGAACTGCCGCCGATCAACCCCATCGGCACGCCGCAGACCCGAACAGGCCCTGAAGGTCAGCCCTTCCCGGAGACCGACTACACGCGCCCGTGGGACTCGCTTTCAGACGACGAGAAGCGCCTCTTCGCGCGCATGGCCGAGGTCTACGCGGGCTATCTCGCCCACGCCGATTACCACATCGGGCGGCTGCTCGACTACCTGGAAGAGACCAACCAGCTGGAGAACACGCTGGTGATTCT
>JAICKD010000754.1 GCA_025928125.1 Ktedonobacterales bacterium | reverse complement strand
CGAGTATCCGATGGTGCTGACGACGGGGCGCGTCATCTATCACTACCTTTCGGGCAACCAGACACGCCGCACGCCGTTCCTGCTGGAGCAGGCGCCCTACCCATGGGTGGAGATACACGAGCGGACGGCCAACGAGCTGGGCATCCGTGATAGTGAGTGGGTCACCGTGCGGACACGCCGCGGCGAGATGACGGCTCCGGCGCTGGTAGTCAAGTCCATACGGCCCGACACGCTCTTCATTCCCTACCACTATGGCCACACGCAGGCGGCGAACATCCTGACCAATCCGGTGCTGGAACCGATGAACAAGATTCCTGAGTACAAGGTCTGCGCCGCGTCGATTGCGAAGGCGACGCAGCCGCCAGACTGGGCGAAAGATGTCAATCCAGCGCAGCTGCGGGCCGCGCGCGGACGCCGACGCCGCCTGCCCAGCACAGGCGAGCCGCAGGGGCCAACGGTGCAGTGAGGGGAAGCGCACTGTGGCCGTCAGGCTACAGCGAGTGGGAAGGAATTAGCCGCGGCCTTCAGGCCGCGGACAGCATCCTTTGATAATAGGAGCATACTATGGCGGTAAAGCGGATGTTTCTCGATCCCTCACGCTGCATCGGCTGTCGCTCGTGTGTGGCGGCGTGTCGCGAATGCGATACCCACAAGGGCGAGAGCATGATCTTCATCGACTACATCAATCGCGGAGACACGGTCGCTACTTCGCCGACGCTCTGCATGCACTGCGAGGAGCCGCTTGCCCCATGCGCGCAGGTCTGCCCGGCGCAGGCGATTCTCGTCAGCCCCGATGGCGTCGTGCATCAGGCCGATGAAACACGCTGCATCAATATTCAGAACTGTGTCTATGTCTGCCCGTTTGGGGTGCCAAAGTTCGATGGGCCGGGACGCTATATGCGCAAGTGCAACCTCTGCTACGACCGCACCAGCGTGGGCAAGCCGCCGATGTGCTCCTCGGTCTGTCCGACACAGGCCATCTTCTATGGCACGTACGAGGAGTGGGTCCAGGCGGGGCGCGGCCAGCAGGGCGCCAAGCCGGTGAACGTCTTCTACTTCGGCCAGCAGCGCGTGCGCACCCGTAACTATGTGGTGATGCGCGAGCAGGATGATGCGCTCGACCTGATGGCGCTGGCCGAGGAGGCGCAGCTGGGCAACCTGGGCGACTTGCCAATCGCGACCACCGCACAGGAATCTGAAGAATGGGTGGAGGCCGGGAATGCGGGCATCCCTGAAAGGAGCGCGCCGCCGCAACCGTGGGCGCCTCGCACGCCGCCAGAAGTCCCCGCGCAGCCCGTTCCAGTCACCACGTCTGAGCCAGTTCACCAGTGATGCAATATTCGTACTTTATGTTCTCTAGAGCCTGCGCAGGCAGGCTTCGCGGACGCGCGGGAGCGCGTTCCTTAGGCGCGGCTTCAGCCGCCAGCCCGTTTTGAGGAGCAGCTATGACAGATATTCACGATGACCCAGGTGGCGAGAAGCCAGTGAGCGCACAGGAGCGCACGCCAGAAGAGATTGCGGCGGAGGAGGCCTCGCGCACCCGCCGCGCCCGCGCGTCCGCCCGCCGATTACGCCGCGTCGTTCGGGGCCAGCAGTGGCGCGAGGAGTTCCCATACCACTGGCGCGCCGACGATCTGGTGACGCGGCGCGATACGCTACGATTTCTGGTGGCGGGCAGCGGCGCGCTCTTCATCGCGACGACCGCGCTGGCGGCGGTGGGCAGCCTGCGGTCTACCAGCAGCGCGAACGTGAAAGCCGTAGCGCGGGTAGGCGAGCTGGCGGAGAACGAGTGGCGCGTCTTCAACTTTCCCGATCAGTACGCGCAGGGCATCCTGGTCAATCTGCCGGGGAAGGGGCTAGTGGCCTACAGCGACGTCTGTACCCATCTCTCCTGCGCCGTACTCTACCAGCCAGGCGAGCGGAAATTCCACTGCCCCTGCCACGAGGGCTTCTTCGACGCCTTCACTGGTGACGTGCTTGCCGGGCCACCGACACGCCCGCTGCCCATCATCGAGCTACGTACCAGCGGTGGCATCGTCTACGCGGTGCAGGAGATAGAGCGATGACAGACGAGATGGACCGGTACGACGACGACGACCACGACGCGCCTGCCTGGGGGCAGATCGCCGACGAGGAACAGGCATTGATGCGCCGCCAGCATCTTGCCAATCCCGACGATGCGCCAGG
>JAICKD010000348.1 GCA_025928125.1 Ktedonobacterales bacterium | reverse complement strand
GCTGGTTCGCCGAGGCGATGGCGTGGATCGAGCAGGAGCTTGATCGTATGGGCTGGCAACGGACTGGCCCTTATATCCAGCTACACGCGCGGGGCTGGTCGTCGGTGCTGCGGCTGCCGACGACGGGCGGCAACGTCTATTTCAAGGCGGTGACGCAGCCATTCGCCTTCGAGCCGCCGCTCACCGCGCTGCTGGCGGAGTTACGCCCAGCGGAGTCGCCTCGCGTGCTGGGGGTTGACCGCGACCGCCGCTGGCTGCTGATGGCCGACGCGGGTAAGCCGATTCGCGCCCGCCTGCGCGAGACACGCAACCCGCGCCCGTATCAGGATATGCTGGTAGCCTTCGCGCAGTTCCAGCTGGCGCTCCTGCCGTATACGCCACGGTTGGAGTCCAGCGCTATCCCGGATCGGCGGCTGGAGGTACTGCCAGCGCTCTTCGCGGAAGTCATGTCCGATAGCGATGGGCTGCTCGTGGGCAAGCCAGGAGGCCTCTCCACGGACGAGTACGTCCAGCTTCAGGCGATGGATGTGGCAGATCTGGCGTCGCGGCTAGCCAGCTACGGAATCCCAGAGACGCTAGTGCAGGAAGACTGCCACCCCGGCCACTGGATCGCCGGGGAGAACGGCCCCATCTTCTTCGACTGGGGCGACACCTGCCTCGGACATCCCTTCCAGTCGCTGATGATGGCGCTACGCTGGGCGCGGCTGGTGCTCGGCTACGACGCCGCGACGCTCGATGGCTTGCGCGACGCCTACCTCTCGCAATGGAGCGCCTATGGCTCACCGGAGCGGCTGCGCGAGGCGTACCAACTGGCGTGGCGCCTGGCTCCGCTGACGCGCGCGCTCACCTGGCATCGCATCGTCGCCAACCAGGAGCCAGCCGCCCGCTGGCAGTATGAGGACGCCGCGCCGTACTGGCTTAGCCTCTTTCTCCATGGCGAGGATAAGGACGGATAGCCAGAACCGTCTTGATATTCCCTCTGCCTCTTGACAGGTCATCACAATGCTGTCACACTTCCTTCAATCACTTGAATGAAGGCACGATTGCTCTTTGTGGGAGTATCTGTCATGACGATAGATCGCATAAGCTCCGACCGCCGCACGGAGATACTGGAGGCAGCGGTTCGGGTGCTGGCGCGCGATGGATTGGCCCAGGCCAGCACGCGCAAACTGGCAGCTGAGGCGGGCATCAACCAGGCGACGCTGCTCTATCACGTCGGCAGCAAAGACCAGCTTCTGTTGGAGGTCTTGCGCGAGATGATGCGCCAGACCCGCGAGATTGCCGTTGCCGCCGCCCAGGAAGACTTGCCACTGCGCGAGGCCATCACGAACAGCCTGCGCGCCTTCTGGCGCCATGTCGAGGCGACGCCTGAGCTTCAGGTGATGCAGTATGAGCTGACACTCTACGCGCTCCGCAACCCGGAGGCCGCCTGGCTGGCGCGCGAGCAGTATCGCGGCTACTGCGAGGTGGTTGAAGGGGTCTTGCGCGCTGCTTGCGAGCGGGAGGGGGTGACCTGCGCGCTTCCGCTGGATGCGCTTGCGCGCTTCATCGTCGGCGGGCTGGATGGCCTCATCCTGCAATTCGTGAGCGACCAGGATATCGCCCGCACCCGCCGCGATCTCGAATCGCTCATCGCCGCTGTCATCGCCCTCGCCGAGGGGAGCGCCCCGGTGGATGAGATGGCGCAGCCGCCATCGTCGGAGGCAGGCCATGCATGACGAACTGAGCGGGCCAGCGCAGCCGACGACCGCGACGACAGCCGAGGCGCCGACGATAAAGCGCACTTCGACACATGACTACGGCTACTATCGCAAGGCATTTGCCGGGCATGCGATGCCGTTCGCCTGGCTTGATCTCGATCTGCTGGATGAGAATATCCGGGCGATTCTGGGCCGCGCCGGGAGCAAGAACGTGCGCCTCGCCTCGAAGTCGGTGCGGAGCGTGGCGGTGCTGCGGCGCATCCTGGCGGCCAGTCCGGTCTTTCGTGGGCTGATGTGCTTCACCGCGCGCGAGGCCGCCTGGCTGGCGAGTCAGGGGTTTGACGATCTGCTGATGGGCTACCCCGCCTGGAATCGTGACGATCTGGCGGCGGTGGCGCGGGCGACGGCGGATGGCGCGCACATCACGCTGATGGTGGATAGTGTCGCGCATGTCGAGCAGGCGGAGTCGGTCGCGCGCGAGCACAACGTGCGGCTGCCGCTCTGCCTGGAAGTCGATATGACGCTGGTGGTGCCGGGCCTGCACTTCGGCGTCTGGCGCTCGCCGCTGCACAACGCCGACCTTGCGCGGCCGGTGCTGGAACGCATTGCGCGCTCACCGAACGTGTGCCTCGATGGCATCATGGGCTACGAAGCTCAGGTGGCGGGCGTCGGCGACAACTATCCCGGCAAGCTTGCGAAGAATACGCTGGTGCGACGCCTGAAGGGCCGTTCGATCCGGCTGGATGCCGAACGCCGCGCGGCGGTGGTGGCGCTGGCGGAGTCTCTCTGTGGGCCGCTGCGCTTCGTCAATGGCGGCGGCACCGGAAGCATGGCGACCACGCGGCAGGAGTCCGCTGTTACCGAGATTACCGTGGGATCGGGCTTCTACAGCCCCGCGCTCTTCGACAACTATCGCGAATTCCGCTTTCACCCCGCGGCAGGCTATGCCATCGAGATTGTGCGCATCCCCGCGCCGGGCGTCTACACCTGTCTCGGCGGCGGCTATAGCGCGTCGGGTGGGGCGGGCAAAGATCGCCTGCCCTCGGTCTATCTGCCAGCGGGCGCGCGGCTCGATACGCTGGAGGGCGCGGGCGAGGTGCAGACGCCGATTCACTATCGCGGACCGGAGCGGCTCGCACTTGGCGATCCCATTCTCATGCGCCATGCCAAGGCAGGCGAGCTCTGCGAGCGCTTCACCCACCTCGCCTGCATCCAGAACGGCGTGATTGTGGATGAGGTCACGACCTATCGCGGCGACGGCCAGTGTTTTCTCTGACGGGGGTATCTCAATCATGGCAACGCAGAAAAGCGCCAGCAAGCCGACGCGCTGGCGCAACTGGTCGGACTCCGTCCGAGGAACGCCACGGGCGGTCTATCTGCCGCGCGGCATCGATGAGCTGGCGCAGGCGATGGGCCGCTATAGCCGCGAAGGACGCCACGTGCGCGTCGTCGGCGACGGCCACTCCTTCACGCCGCTGGCGCAGACCGACGACGTGCTGATCTCGCTGGATAACATGCAAGGTGTCATCGCGATTGACGCGGAGCGGGGGACGGCGCGCGTCCAGGCAGGCACGCGGCTCAGGCTGCTGGGCGACCAACTGCTCAAGCATGGGCTGGCGCAGGAGAACCTCGGCGACATCGATGTGCAGAGCATTGCGGGCGCGATCTCCACGGGGACGCACGGCACCGGCATCCGCTTCGGCTCCATCGCGACGCAGGTGGTCGGGCTGACGCTGGTGGCGGCCAGCGGTGAGGTCATCCAGTGTTCAGAGACGGAGCGACCAGACATCTTCAAGGCGGCGCAGGTCTCGCTTGGCGCGCTTGGCGTCATTGCCGAGGTGACGCTGCGGGTCATGCCTGCCAAACGGCTGCGCTTCGTCAGTCGGCGCGAGCGGGTGGATGACGTGCTGGCCAACCTCGAACGCTACAAGTGGGAGAACAGCCACTTCGAGTTCTTCTGGATGCCCTACACGCCCTGGGCGCAGGTGAAGTTCCTGAATGAGACCGACGATCCGCCCTCCAAAGGCAATGTCTTCGGCACACTCAACAAAATTGTGCTGGAGAACGGCCTCTACTGGGTCTTGTCCGAGACGGCCCGCATCGCGCGCCCGGCCACGCGGACGATCAGCCGCGTCTCGGCGATGGGCATCGCCACCGTCTCGGAGACGGACTACAGCCACCGCCTCTTCGCCACGCCGCGCGCGGTGAAGTTCCAGGAGATGGAGTATAACATTCCGGCGGCGGACTTCCCGGCGGTGCTGGCGGAGGTTCGCGCGGTGATGAAGCGCGAGAAATTCAACGTTCATTTCCCCATCGAGTGCCGCTTTGTGCAGAGCGATGATATCTGGCTCAGCCCCGCCTATCAGCGCGAGTCGGCCTACATCGCCATTCACATGTACAAGGGCATGCCGTACGAGCGCTACTTTCGAGCCATCGAGCCGATCTATCAGCCGTATGGTGGGCGACCACACTGGGGCAAGATGCACACGCTCGACGGTGCGACGCTCGCCACACGCTATCCCCACTGGGACGACTTCCGCCGGGTGCGGGCGGCGCTCGACCCGAACGGCGTCTTCCTGAATGACTACCTGCGCCGACTGCTCGACGCCGACACGCCGGTAGCGCCCGCGCTGGGCGCATCAACCGGCGAAAGCTCACCAACACTCTAAGCTGCATTCTTTGTGCATGAGCAATTGCTAACGAGGAGACCTGCCGATGAGCGAAATCCTGTCCACAGCGCAAGCGCAGCCGACGACACCGACCAGCGGTGGACTCCGGCGCAACAATCTGGGACTACCCAACGCAATTGTCATCTCTGTGGCGGTGATGTCTCCCGCCGCCTCGATCTTCTTCAACACCCCGCCGACCGCGAAGCTGGTTGGCGCGGCGCTGCCCCTCTGCTATGTCGTCGCCTTTGTGGTGGCGCTGCTGGTCGCCAACCAGTACAGCGAATTCTCGCGCGAGCTACCTTCCAGCGGCTCCGCCTACACCTTCGTCACCGAGGGGCTTGGCCCGCGCCTGGGTTTTCTCACCGC
>JAICKD010000643.1 GCA_025928125.1 Ktedonobacterales bacterium | reverse complement strand
TAGTCCACATACGCCTGGAGCGTCGCATCATCGGCCCACGACGCGCAGAACTTGGGGAACGAATAGCACGGCTGGATGACATTGACCACCAGATCGAGCCCCAGCTTGACGGGATGGGTGGGGTCGAGCTTGGCGTATTGATTGCCGAGATCCTGCAGTTGCGGCAGATAACTATTGAGCAGGTCGAGGTTGGAGGCTGGCCCGTTGAAGGTGACGCCGCCGACGATACCATAGACCGCGACGATTCTGTTGGTCGGCAGCGGCGCGCCCTCGGCGGGATCGAATGGCTTGCTCGATTGCCAGGTGGCGATGGCCAGAGACGCCGCGTTTCCCTTCGGCGTATCGCTGGCGCTCGACGAGGGCGCGCAACTGGCCAGCACGAGGGCCAGCATGAGCGCCAACAGCACAGACGCGCTACGCCGCGGCATATGCCTGCCCGACGCCCGATCCCTATCCTTCACCCGCCATCCGCGCATGCTCATCACCTGCTCAACCATCCTGACCATGCGGCAACCGCCTGCCCACTGCTCAGATTCTTTAGCCTACCAGTGTAGACGAACGACGGTCAAGAAAGGGTAGCCCAAACAGCGGTACGGATGTGAGCGAATACCCGAAATGTCGCCCGCAACCAATAACACAGGGGGTATTAGCCGCGGCATTCATGCCGCGAAGGTGGGTCGGCCCCGCGCCCGCCTACGGTGTCGCCGTAACTGCGGGCGTCGCCGCCCCACCGATGTGGATGCTCGTGTCGTTGAAGGCAGTCAGCGTCACTACCGTCTCCTGCGTATCGAGATAGGTGACCGTCACCGTATCGCCTGGCTGCACCAGCGGCAGTTCTGGGCTGAGCGCGAGGCCCGCCTTGAAGATATGCGATTGGCCATCCAGCAGCATCGAGTAGACTGTCGTGCCGCGCTCGGTCGCTGCGTTGATGCGGGTCACGCGCCCGGTGATCGTCACCGGCTTGCCAGTTGGCGTCGGCGCGCTCCCCTGCACGTTGTTGTCGGCCAGCCACTGCGCGTACTGCGCCAGCGCCTCCGACTTGGTGGACGCCATGATGACATTCGCGCCGTTGAGGTGCCGCGCGTCGACAATGCCGACCGCCTGGAAGCTGCCGCCGTAGTCGTTCTTCTGCACGAAGGTCGCCACCCATGTCGGCTCGTTGTAAATCTGGTAGAGCTGAACGGCTCCCACCATATAGTTACGGATATTGTTCGGATTATCCTGGAAGGTGGACTCGACATTATTGGTCGCGCCGAGTCCATTGAGCGGATAGAAGCGGCCCGTCATGTCTCTGGTGTCGAAGAGCATGACACCCGTGCTGGAGTTGTCGCTGCCGTTATTCGAGGTCATCGGCTCCAGCCAGACCGGCAGATCCACCTGATTGTAGACCAGCTCGGGCGTGTCGGTGGCCGGTTTCTGCTGGCCCGCGCCCGATGGATTGAGCCACGGCGCGCTCTCGTACTTGCCCCACCACGTCAGGTAGTCATCCACTGCCGCTGCCGGGATGATGCGATCAACCCACGGCGGCACTTTATCCAGCGCATAGGGCGTGATAGCGCCGCTCTGCGGGTCCACCAGCAGCACCTGCTTCACCACCTCGCCGGAGAAGCCGCGCGTCGGCTGCATCAACGAGATCGTGAAGTAGGGCGTGCCGTCATCGTTCACTTCTAGCGTGGGATCGGCCAGATCGCCGTTGGTATAGCCGCTGAGGTAGACGTGGCGAATCAAGTCCTGGTTGAGGATGGCATCGGGCAGGTAGCGCAGATGATAGCCCGTCTTGAGCTGCGGCGGCGTGTTGGGGTCCTCAGCATCCACCTGCACGTAGCCGGGCGTCTCCCAGCGCCCCACATTCGCCCAGACGTTGTTGTAGACCAGCGGCGCGATCCAGTAGAGGTGGCCCTTCACCGACTGGAGGGTATACTCGTCCGGGTTGGTGTGATAGATCGAACCGAGATTTTGGCCGTTGCTCGCGAGCACCTGCTGTCCAAGATATGAGGCGACACCCTGCGTCACCAGCACGATATGGTTCACATCGGTCGGCGGCAGCGGTGTGGACGACGGCTCCTTGACAATGGTTGGAATGTTGGCGAGCGCCTTGGCGTTGCCATCGAACCAGGTAGTGCCGATGGTAATCAGGCTATTCACCACGATAACGACAATCAGCGCCAGGGCAATCGCTGCCGCGCCCACCAGCGGGCTCGCCGGAACACTGGTTGTGGCGACGGGCGCGTTCTGGTCCACCACGCGGAACGGTGACTGGCGCCGACCACGCTGCTGGCCGCGAGGCGTGAACGTCGTGGAGAATGTCCCGGTATTGATCCGGTGGGTGAAGTCATTGATGGCCACGCGCGCGCGGTCTACGCCGCCACCGAAGAGCGCGAAGACACCCGTGAGCAGCAGCGGCCAGATCAGCCACTGGCCGCCCCAGTACGGTCCGGTGATGGCAGGCTCAGCCAGATAGAGAATCAGGAGATTGAGGATGAAGGCGAAGACCCACAGCCGGAGCGCCCAGAATGCCAGCGCGCGCGGCGACGCCTTCGTCCGTCGGCCAAAGAGCAGCGCCAGCCCCACCATGATAGCGGCTACAATCGTCGCGCCCAGCACCGCCAACCAGAAGATGATCATTCAATCCGCTCCCAACACGCCCATATGCTCCGCACATCCGCAGCCAGAATAGTATACGCCTGAGCGGGGTGGCAGGGTAGAGGATAGGGCGAATGCATGGTGGCGGCATGTACCTGAGAAGCGCGGGCG
>JAICKD010000014.1 GCA_025928125.1 Ktedonobacterales bacterium | reverse complement strand
CCAGTCGCCGACGTACCAGCGATTCGAGGCGATGAGCATCATAGTTGCGCGCCAGCCAGCGCTCTGGGTTATCGGTGCGTATCGCCGCCACATAGAGACGCCCACGCCAGCCAGCAACGGCAGAATAACCAAAGAACGGCAACGGCAACGGCTCGGCGCCCGGCGACATCTCATAGCCCGGCAGCCTGACACGGGTATAGCCAATCGGCAGCAGCGCCGCGAGCGCCCAGCCGCGTTGTGCGCTCACCATTTGACGATCACCCTCGTCGTCAAGTCCCACCGCAAGGCGCTCCGGCATCATGCTGAGCGTGGCTCCATCGGGCAGGGGAATCAGGTCGCTGCGCTCAAGCGGAATACCATCATAATCCAGGGCGCGCAACGAGCGCCGCTCCCCAACATCGCCATTGGATGTACTGTAGACAACGTAGGGATATTCACTCGCATGTATCTTTGGCACAAATTCTACCTAATATGGTAACTCTGCCTCTGGCAGAATGGTGGGTTCATCCTCTAGCGGATCGAGTTCGGAATCTTCCATATCACGCTCGAAGGCCTCGGGTACGTCAGCTTTCGCAAGGTGAGCCTGATCCTCCCCACGTCGTTTCTCATAGAGGAAAGTCACAGCGATTTGGTCTCCAACGCTTGATTGTGTCATCTGACGAATCGTGGGCTGTTCGGCTTCGAGCCAGTTATTTATCTCACGCTCGAGATGAGCGCTATTGCCGCCTTGTATGACACCGGAGAATATTTTCACCCGAAGCATAGCCGCTCCTTGCAGCGCCGAGCCGCCACCGCCGCATGTTCGCCATGGCGACGCTGCATTGTAGCACACCGCTTACAGACTCAGCGGCCGCGCCAGCGCTCGACCAGCGCGAAGGCGGCGCGCCAGAGGCCAAGGAATACGGCATTGGCAAGGAGAATCACTATGGCGAAGGAGAAAGGAACACTATGGTCAGGCGCAATCGCCCATCGCAGCACCAGAGTCACTGGCCACGCGAGGAGCCAGGCAAGCTCGGTGCGCGCCAGCATGCGCCATGGGCCAGTCGTCTTACTCCGCCGAAACGCGCCCGCAAACGGCGAGACGGCAAACCAGCCGAGCGCAAATGGTAGAGCCGTTTCGGCTACCTGTAGCAGCGCAGAGAGTCCACTCGCCTCATCGTGCGTCCTGCGACCCACAGTTGCAAACAGCAGGAACGACGCGGCGTCGCCAGCGGCCAGCGCAACTACGCGCCACGGAATGCCCTTGTTTGGCTGCACAACAGGCGCAGGAGAGGATGCGTTCGATACTTCAGTGGTCATAAGCGCCAATCTACCCGGCAGGTTGTTTTATTGAGACTGGTGGAACGCAAATCTATCTGCCTTCTACTTGGCAATTCCCGCGATGGCGACAATCAGGGCGAGATGGAAGAGCATCGTGATGAGCGCGCCCCAGAAGAACAACTTGAACCAGGATCTATCGGTCAGCTGGCCGCGTCGCGCCCGTCGCGCGGCGGGTGTCCGCTCTGTAGATACGACGCCAATCGCCACTCGCAGCCGGATCGGTGAATGGACTGGAACCTCAGCCATCTGCTGCTTGACCGCATCGTTACATGCCGTACACAGCATCCATGACTGGCGCGGTGGCGGAACATCGCCAGTCTCTTCGAGATAGCAAATGGCGCTCCCAAGGCGACGCGCGCAAATGGCGCAACGCAGTGCGCCCGACTGCTCCTCGGAATCTATCGATGGCGTACCAAGACGCAGATGATTCATCGGACGTTAACCTTCCTGCCTATCCAGGAACCGATGCATATCCGTCCCTGGATAAGACTTCACAGGAAAGTTATAACACATGCTCGCGCGCGGCCATCGCCAGTAGTGGCATCCCAATCCCACTAGATGATGTAGAGCACGAGGAATAGTATCACCCAGACGATGTCGACAAAGTGCCAATACATCTCGACAGCCGAGACAGCGAAATGTCGGTCTTTGGTGAAATCGACACGGAGCGAGCGGAAGAAACAGACCAGCAGGAACAGCACCCCAGCGGTCACGTGCGCGCCGTGGAAACCGGTCAATGTGAAGAAGGTCGAGCCAAAGACACCCGTGCTTGGCGTGAAGTCAGAATGGGTGTATTCCCACGCCTGGATGCTGAGGAAGATGCTGCCCAGGATGACGGTCAATATCAAGTTGAGCGTCAGGGCGCGCTTGTTTCCCTTGCTAATCGCACGTGCGGCGAAATGCATGGGGAAGCTGCTGGAGAGTAGGATGACCGTATTGATGGCGATTAGGCCGGTTTCCAGCGTGGCGCCGTGAGGCGGCCAGGGTTCTCCCAGACCCGTTGCCCGGATGCGCAGATAGAGATACGAGGCAATCAGGTTGGCGAAGAAGATCGCCTCGGAGGCCAGGAAGAATACCATGCCGTACCAGCCGAACGATCGACTCTTGTGCTCTTCGCCCTCGGTATGGGTTTCCGCCGGGCTGACAACTGCACTCATGCTGTGAACTACCTCTCTCTATTCCAGGGTTGCGATAGCGGAATGGTCGCGCGCGACGTGGCGATATCAGAGTTGTTCGAGGCCAAAGCCGACCATGCAGATGAAGACCAGCACCAGGCCAACACCCGTGACCAGCAGGGTCGTCGGCAGCACCAGAAAACCGCTGAAGGTTATCAGCGCCGCAATTGACAGCAGCAACGGCCAGTAGCTTGGATGCGGCAAATGCGGTCCGGTGTGCTGCTCCTCGATGGCTCCAGCATAGACTGGCTGTGGCGCCACCTCCACCTGAATCGGCGCGACAATCTCGCGCACGAGCGCCGTGAAGCCGATGCCCGCCATGAGACGATTCGACTCTTCCAGATCGCCCTGGTCGTTGCGCACCAGCAGCGCCTTCACATTTTTGAAGACCCAGAACTGGCCCGCGTCCAGACCTTTGGCCAGTGCATCCAACTCACCGTCCTGGCGAATGAAGGTCGCCGTCGCGCCACTGGGATGCGTGTAGATGACCTCGTAATTTTCCGGCATGCCGCCATCTCCTCAACTCAGATAGTGATCGTCGCCTGATAGGGGAGGCGCAGAACACAGCTTCGTTTATTGTAACATGAGTGCGCCGCGCAGACGAGTCCCCCGCTGCCTACTCGTCTGCCCCTTTACCCTGATTGGCGCCCTGCTCGCGCTCGCGCACTAACTCACGCACAGCCTCGAGTTCCGTGCGCACGCCGCGCATGCGAAGCGCGATCCAGCCAAGATAGACCAGCAGACCAGCCCACATGACGATGTAGGCGATTACCAGATATGTCCCGCCTTGCATTGACAGGCTCCTTTCATCTCAACTCGTTCGTCAAACGTTCGCGGTGTATTCGGTCCGCGTTAGTCGCCATATTCCACCTGTGCTCGCAGCCGCTCGGCCTCGGCCGTGTAGCGTTCGAGGCGATAGAGCTGGAGCAACAGAAAGCCGTAGAGCAACGTAAAGGTGGCCATCGCCAGCATCAGCGCCACAAAGACCGCTGGCGGCGTATCAGGTGTCGCTCCGTTGAGCACGTAGCCAGTGGGGTGCAGCCCGCGCCACCAGGTCACGGCGAAATGCACGATTGGCACATCGACAAAGCCGATGATACCAAGCACCGCCGCATTGCGCGCCCCGTTCTCAGTGCGGCCACTGTAGAAGCGCAGCAGCAGGTAGGCGACGTAGATGAACCAGAGAATCAGTGTAGTCGTCAGAATGGGCTCGCCGTCCCACCACGTACCCCAGTAGGCCTTTCCCCAGATGGAGCCACATATGAGCACCATCGTCGTGTAGACTACGCCAATCTCGGCAGAGGCGCGCGCCAGCCAGTCCCAGCGCTCGTCACGGCGGAGCAGATAGACGATGCTGCTCACGAAGACGACGAAAAACGCGAAGAAGGCTAGCAGGGCCATCGGCACGTGGAAATACATGATGCGCTGGACATCACCCTGCACGGCGTCCGTCGGCGCCAGCACGAACGCCGCCCAGATGGAAAGCATCATGCCAATGGCGACCGCGCCACCAAGCACGTATTCGCCGTATTTACGCACAAGATCAAGCCAGACTCTACTCGCTGACTGTGGCGGCGACTGTTTTCCCGGAGCCACCGGTTGTGACGTGATCGTGTTCATGGGATTACCTACCTAGTCCTCGACGACGAACTGAAAGAATAGCGCTGACAATGTGACAAAAATGATGTCGAACGCGACGAGCAACCCGGGCCACGGTGGGTCATTCACGATGGGAGCCACCAGCGATTGAGTCGCACGCACCGCGCCAATGACGACTGGAATCAACAACGGGAATACCAGCAGCGGCAGCATGATCTCTCGCGCCTTCGTGGTGGAAGCCACCGCCGCAAAAAGCGTACACATTGTGGCAATGCCGACCGTACCCAGCACGACGATCACCAGCAACTGCCCGCTGAGAATGGGCAGGTTGTAGATGGCGGCGAAGAGCGGCACGGCAACGGCCTCGACGACGCCGAGGAAGATGAGATTGCCGATCAGCTTCGCCAGAAAGATGACCTGACGATCCACTGGACAGAGCAGCAGCCGGTCCATCCTCCCATGCTCCTGCTCGGCGGCAAATGTCCGGCCAAGCCCCAGCACGCTGGCGAAGACGAACGCGATCCACAAAGCGCCCGGAGCTACCGCCGCATTGTTCTCCACGCGCAAATCAAACGCGAAGTAGAAGACGACCAGCACGAGCGCCGAAAAGAGCGCCATCGAAGCCCATATCTGGCGGGCGCGTAGCTCGCTGCGCAGGTCTTTGCCGACGATTGACCAGAGTTGTTGCCAGCCTATCTGGAGCGAGCTCATCGGCCGCTCCTTCCCGCACCCGCGTAGAGCGCTCGTAGCTCTGGCAGCGTCACCTCGGCAGACACGCCGGTATGCGCGACTCGCCCATTGATCAGGACGACCACCATATCGCTCCATTGCAGCCCACGCTCGAGTGTATGGGTTGTTAGCAGTGTCGTCAGGCCTGCCGTTTTCCGCTCCGCAATAAGTTTGTGGAGCAGCGTGATGGCGTCCTCATCCAGCCCGGTATCAGGCTCATCGAGCAGCAAGACCTGAGGGTCGTGCAGGATGCCGCGCGCCAGCGCCACCCGCTGGGCTTGGCCGCGCGAGAACGTCCCTACGCGATCATTTGCGCGGCTACGCATCCCCACGCGCGCCAGCAGCGCATCTACGCGCGACTCGGCCTCAGGCAAGCCATACATGCGCGCGAAGAAGAGCAGATTCTCGCGGGCGGTCAAGTCGTCGTAGAGCAGCGGAGCGTGGCCAACGTAGCCGACAAGCCGTCGCACGGTATGCGCCTCATGGAGCGCATCGAAGCCCGCAATACTGACGCTACCCTGCGCTGGGCGCGTGAGCGTCGCCAGAATCCGCAGGAGCGTCGTCTTGCCTGCGCCATTCGGCCCAAGCACAGCCACGCACTGGCCCGCCGCTACCTCACATGAGACATCTCGCAGGACGGGGCGAAGGCCATATGCTTTACGCACGCGCGTAACCACTACCGCTTTGGCTTGCTCCACTGGTATGCGCCCATCCACTTCTGCTGGAACAGCGAGTGCGGAGAGTGTCTCGGCATTCATCGGCGACCTCCGCTGCTCTGCTCCGGCGCCGCTTCCTCGCGCGCCTCGTCATTAGCTTGTTCGCCAGTTTCATCGCCGACGCTGGCAGCCTGCTCGGTAGCGGCTGCTCTACTCATATTGGCTCCGGCGTCCATGGTTAGCCGTTCGCTTGCCATTATCGTGCGAAGCTGCTGGCGAATCGCTTGGTCGCGCTGCTTAAACTCGGCTTCGGTGAGTTTGCCAGCCGCATGGGCGCGTTCCAGGGAGAGCAATTCATTGAGCAGCCGCTGTTGTTCGCCCGCATCGAGTTTGTCAGCCTCGTTCGACTGCCCCGCCATCGCACCATCTCCAGCCGGTGTAGTCGCTGGGATCAGGCCAAGGGCCGTGGCGATGTCGCCCCGGCGCAGATAGAGCAAGAGCGCGGCCAGCGCCAGAAGCGCCAGAATAATCGCGAAGATCGCGAGGGCGCGCGCATCCAGGTAGCTCTGTTCGCCCGCCTGTGGCAATCCAGTCAATCGCAGGGAATCCTGTTTGTCCGCCGCCACGTTGCCGACCGTAAAGACCTGATAGCGCGAGCCAAGACTCTCGACAACTCCCTGGGCCGCAAAATCTCTGCCATCGACAAACATGTCCAGCGGCACAAGCACCATGACCTGGGTCGCAGAGTAGACGGGCTTAAACGAAAGATCGGCGGCAGTTCCCGTATACGGGATATCAATACTGAAGGCGAAATTGGTCGTTCCAGGCGGTACCGTCGCCGTCGAGCCGAACCCTTTGTCAGTCGTCACCACCTGAGAGCCGTCGAACCCGATGCCTAACGAGAGATCGGAGGCATTCGGCGGCGTGGCGAAACGCAGCAGCCGCATTGGCTTGCTGGCATCGCCAGTGAGCGTGCCAACGAACGCGGTGACGCCTGTGTTTTCAATGGTGATAATCTCGCCGATACCGATCAGCCCGTTGACTGGCCGCGGCTGGCGCACCAGCAGCGTGGCGACGCTGACACGCAAATTCGCGTCATCGTTCGTTGTATCGTAGACGGTGAGCTGTAGAGCGGACGGAGTATCGCTATCCAGTTTCACCGTCTGGCTCGAAAACAGACCGCCCTGGAACGTTGTATACGCCGCATACATGGCATTTGCATCGACGGGAAGATTGCCAAAGGTAAATCTGCCACTACTATCGGTGACCGTCGTCGCGATGTCCTGAGTAGTATTGCCGTCGGTACGCTGCAAGATGACCTTCTGCCCAGCGAGATGCGCATTCTGGTGTGTCCCATTGGCTACAACACCAGTGATACTGCCCGTTGCTAGCGCATGAGCGCCCACAACAGGCGCAAGCGCGACGAATGCAGACGCCAGCATCAGGCAGCCCAGTATCGAGAAGAGGCGACGTTTCATGGGCGTCCTCCTCTCCGCCGACGCGCCTGCGCCCCACTTGCCGGACGAGTGCCGTTGTGAGTTGCGGCATGGTCGTCTCGGGCGGACCCCGTAGCCGATGACTTCCGCATCTGTGCCGTCGGCAAGGTGACATCT
The DNA here is from genome assembly GCA_025928125.1 of Ktedonobacterales bacterium. Classification (GTDB taxonomy): domain Bacteria; phylum Chloroflexota; class Ktedonobacteria; order Ktedonobacterales; family JADMIN01; genus DAHUXT01. The sequence continues at coordinate 7,541 of JAICKD010000014.1, read as the reverse complement.
TCCGCGCCATCCGCGCTTTCCGCTGTACTCTCGTCCTGTCGTAGTGCATCAAGTTGCCGTTCGATCAGGGCATCCAGTTCCTGTTCGCGCTGATAACGCGCTTTGAGAGCAATCAATGCCCGCTCTTCATAGCGCTCACGCAACGCCTGATAGTCCTCGTCATCCAAATTGCCAAGCCGACGATCGAACTCGACCTCGCGCAGCGCATCGCGGGCAGACCGCTCGCGCTCGGCAACCTCGCCTAACGGACCGCGAGCCAGCGCGTCCGACGATTCGCGATCGAGGCCAAGCAGCGGGTAAATAACAACAATCAGCCCCGAAAGTCCCAGGAGCACAGCGATGAGCAATGGCATCAGCCGTCCTCCCTTCCGCCCAGTGGCAACCCCTCGTCCGCCGCCACCTCACGGCGCAGCAACGCCGTCAGCGCCTGACGTTCCTCGGCGCTCAGCGTCACATCGTCGGTAGCATCCGCGACATGTTCCGCGCTTTTAACGCCAGTGACCCTTGCCTGCCGCTGCCATTCGCGCGCAATCGTCACAATCGCCATCGCGCCCGCAAGCAACATGAGTACAGGCATGATCCAGATCAGCGACGTAAAGCCCTGCTGTGGCGGGCTTTCGAGGATATCGCTGCCATAGACACCGCTAAAGTACGCGAGTACCTGCTGCTCCGAGCGTCCCTCTGCCAACTGCTGCCGAATGACGGCGCGCATCTCCGACGCCTTGAGTGAAGGTGAGTCGGCTACGGACTCGCCGTTGCAGACCGGACACTGTATCTGACGCGCCACTTCGAGCGTGCGTTCGTCGAGCGACTTGGGTTGCGCCGCGGAAATGGCCGTGACCAGCCAAACCGCGCCGATGAGCAGCACAACCCCGACGGGAATGATGAAGGTGGGGCGGCGAAGTAGCGTACTCAGCGTCATACGGCCACCTCCATGCTCTTTTCCGACTGCTTCGTCTCGCTCAGGCGTCCTGGTGATACATGGCGTAACGGCCACCAGCAGAAAATGCCGCCAAGGAGCATCAGCAGGCCGCCGAGCCAGACCAGCGGCACCAGTGGATTGATGAAGACGCGAATCGTCGCCGACGATGTGCCATCAAACCCAGCGAGGAAGACATAGAGATCGGTCAGGCCGTGGTCCGTAATCGAAACAATACTGGTTGGCTGATCCTCAAAGCCAGGGAATATCCGCTCGCCAGGATAGATGTCCTCGATGACGTTGCCATCGCGGCTCACCGTGAAGTGGGCTTTGATGGTCTCGACGTTGTCAATCGTGACATCGGTGATGCCTTGATAAGTGAGTGTATAGCCGTTGATCGCCAGGCTCTGCCCACGCTCGACCAACCCGTCACGCTGCGACTGGAAGAACTGCGAGCCAATCACCCCAACCGCCAGCAAAATCAGCCCGAGGTGTACGAGATAGCCACCATAGCGCTGCCGGTGACGCGCGAATAGCATCCCCATCGCCTTCGGATAGGACTCGCCATGACGATGGCGCACCGATGTGCCTCGCCAGACCTCGAAAAAGATCGTCGCAGCCGAGAACGCGCAGATGGCGAATCCCGCGACGGCCCAGAGCGAGCGCATCCCCAGGATGGGCAGCGCAACCGCCACGATGGCGGCCACGAGCGCGGGCCAGCGGAAGTTGCGCACCAGGCTCTCACGCGACGCGCGTCGCCACGCCAGCAGCGGGCCAACGCCCATCACAAAGATCAGCGCCAGGAAAAGTGGGCCGTCTACCTGCTGATAGAACGCGGTACCCACAGTCATCGTCTGTCCGCGCACGACTGATGAAAGGATGGGAAATATCGTACCCCAGAACGTCGCGAACGCGATGCCCGTCAGCAGCAGGTTGTTTGCCAGGAAGCTGCCCTCTCGCGAGACTACCGAGTCAAATTCGTGTTCTGGCCGCAGACGTGGTAGACGATACACGAACAACGCAATCGATACGACCAGCGCTAGCGCCAGGAAGCCTAGGAAATACGGGCCGATATCTGAATAGGCGAACGAATGCACCGACTGGATGATGCCGCTACGCACCTCGAACGTGCCGAAGATGGCTAACAGGAATGTCAGCAAAATGAGCGAGAGATTCCAGACTTTGAGCGTGCCGCGCCGCTCCTGTATCATCGTCGAATGGAGGAAAGCCGTCGCCGTCAGCCAGGGAAGCAGCGCCGCATTCTCGACAGGGTCCCAACCCCAGTAGCCGCCCCAGCCGAGCACGTGATAGGCCCACCACGCGCCGAGCAACAGGCCTGTCGTCTGGATGCACCAGGCGGCCAGGGTCCATCGGCGAATGGCGCGCAGCCAGCGCGAATCGAGCTGGCCTGTAATAAGCGCGGCGATAGCAAAGGCAAACGGCAGTGACCAGCTCATGTAGCCCATCAGCAGCATCGGCGGATGCACCAGCATGCCAGGATCTTGCAGGAGCGGGTTCAGCCCCTGCCCATCCACTGGAACGATGGTGAGCCGGTCAAATGGCGAGGAGACTACGTTGAGCACGATGAGCAGAAAACCCTCGATGGCCATCAGTACGGTGACGACCCAGGGCATCAGCTGCGCTGGAGCGCGGCGATAGAGCACAACAGCCACCGTCGAGAAGAGCGCCAGCATCATGCCCCAGTAGAGCAGCGATCCCTCCTGCCCACCGTAGAACGCCGCCGCGGTGTAATACCAGGGCATCGCGTTGCTTGAGTGTTCGGCAACGTAGCGAAGGCCGTAGTCATGCTCCAAGAACGATGCAATTAGCGCAATCGCCGCCGTCACCAGCAAACCGGCGACCACCAGCACGGAGCGCCGCCCGCTGACAACCAGCGCCGGGCGTTTCAGAACCGCACCCAACACCGAACTGGCGATGGCGTAGAATGTGAACACCAGCGCCAGCATCTGCGCGATCATGCCAAGATCAGAGAAATGCACAGGCTCTCCTGCTCTGCGAACACTGCTCCGCTATTTGCCGGTGCTGCCCGGTGTCGCGGACTGAAATTTCGATGGACACTTTGCCAGTAGCGTCTGCGCCTGGAAAGTGCCGTTTTGAATATGTCCTTCGACCACCACCGTCAGGCCGGGATTGAACGCATCGGGAACGATGCCGCCGTAGACCACGGGCATACTCAGCTTGCCGTCGCTCATCGTGAAGCGCAGCACCTGAGTCTGGTTATTGCGCTGAATCGTGCCGGAAGCGACCTGCCCAGCGACGCGCACCGTCTGGCTTGAGCAGGCGACGCAGTGCTGTAGCTCGCCAATCGTCATGTAGTACTCAGCCGAGGCGCGGGTATTTGCCAGAACGAGATAAAGCACCGCTCCCGCAATTAGCAGCCCGGCAACGATGAAGCTCCAGCGCACTGTACGGCGTCGAGAGCGTCGCGGGCGTTGCGTCTTGACTGGCTCCGCTACATCTATCGTCACTGGTCTGCCTCTCACTTCTTCTCAAAAGCCGCTGCTGAATTAGCGCGGTTAGCGCGCCAACTCCATCTCATAGAGTATCGTCAATGCCGTGCCGAGCAAAAACGTCAGCACGCCAAGCGCCAGAATAACGCGCGGCGTCAGTCTCCACCACCGCCCGCGCTGCCGTGCCGGGCGGCGCGCCTCCTGCGCCTGGAAAATCGCCAACAGGAACATCGCCAGCGCCGCCAGCACCTTCACCACAAGAACGACCAGATAGGCTGGTCCAATGGCGACCAGGCTCAGCCGATCAAAGATCAGATACACGCCAGTCAGCAGCAGCGCCCCGATGCAGATATTGACCAGCTGCCGGAACAGCCGCGCCACCTGCGCGCTCACCTCAGGCGCAGGCCTTGCCAGCCGAAACGCCGGGCCAATCACTAGCAGGTAGATCACACTGCCACCGACCCAGACTCCACCCGCCAGCACGTGAATCGTGCGCATCAGTACCGTGAGCAATGGTGGCATACGTCACTATCGCAGGAACGGCAGCGTGAACTGCTGCGCCCAAGCCGAGAAGAGGGCCACTTCCCCGGTCAGATAGAGTATGCCGACGACGATGAGCACCCCGCCACTGATGAGCGAGATCGCATGACCATACCGCTTGACCCAGCCCAGCGCGCGTAACCCTGCCGACCATCCCAGCCCCACCGCCAGAAACGGTAGCGCGAAGCCAAATGCGTAGAACGTTAGCAATACCGCGCCCGCACCCACACTGGCTGATGCGCCAGCAGCCGCCAGGATTGACGCAAGCACCGGACCGATGCACGGCGTCCAGCCAGCGGCATAGACGATACCCAGCGCGAAAGGCGCAGCCAATCCCAGGCGGCTTACCTTATCTGGGCGAAGTTGCAGCCGCCCCTCGCGCAGCATCCAGTCGGATAGCGCGCGCGGCAGCAGTCCCAACAGGAACACGCCCATCACCACCATCACGATGCCCGCGATAGTCTGCATCACTGGCTGATACGCCGCCAGCACTGTGCTAAAGCTGCCTAACAGCAGCCCCAATACGATGAACGCCACCGAGAAGCCGGCGACAAAGGTCAGGGTTGCCAGCATCACCGGATTCAACCGACGAGTGGCCGTGCTGCTCGCAATGCCAGTTCCATCGGCGGAAACCACCGTTCCCGAAAGGAAGCCGATATAGCCAGGAACCAGTGGCGCGACACACGGCGAAAAGAATGAAACGATGCCACCCGCGAAGGCGAGCAATGCCGCGCCGATGCTCATCTGTCCTATCTCCACCGCATGACCCCTGTGCGTGACCGACTACTTGAGAATCTTGGCGACTCGCTGATCCAGGAAATTCTGGGTGAGCGCACCATCGAACTTATCAACGACGATGCCCTTACTGTTAATAAAAACCGTTTCAGGCACCGACGGAACGCCATACGAGATCGAAATTGCGCCTGACGCATCTGGCCCAACCGGATAGGTGATGCTGTGCTGCTGCAAAAACTGCATGGCGTTCCCCTGGTTGTCCTCATAGGCGATGCCGACGAAGACGACCCCTTGCGCGGCGTACTTCTGCGCGGCGGCCTGCAGAATAGGCGCCTCCGCGACACACGGATCGCACCAGGACGCCCAGAAGTTGAGCACCACTGGCTTCCCTTTGAGGTCCGCCATCTGGAGTTTCTGGCCCGTCTGCCCGTTCCATAGCGTGATCGTGAAATTTGGCGCGGCGTGGCCGATGATGGGCGACGTCCCGGATCCACTCACCGCCTGGCTCGCATTGAGCAAACGCACGAAGAGCAGCAGGAGCAGCGACGCTGAGAGAAGTGTCGTCACGATAAAGCCAGCGATCGCTCGGCGGCTAAGTCGAGGCGGCGTTCCTGTCGTCTCTGCTGGCGACTGCGCTTCAGCTGCTTCAGTCGCCTCGGTTACGTCCTTCATGCTGCTCCTCGCCATACTTGGCTCCCGCCTCTCTTGCTAACTACAGGACATGCGTTGTCGCGTTCGAAAGAGGCAAGAAGCCCACGTCAGTGCTCGCGTCGCCAATCTGGGTCTTCGGGATGCTTTATATCCCAGAGCGGGCGGCGGCTGCGCACCACAGGAATCGTCGCGAAGTTCTCCACTGGCGGCGGCGAAGTGGTCGCCCATTCCAGCGTGAAGGCGTCCCATGGATCGCTGTCGGCGTTGGCCTTGGTAAAGCCCATCGTCTTGATCCAGTTCACGATGAACACAATTATGCCAAGGGCAAGGGTAAACGCGCCGATGGTTGAGATCAGGTTGAGTTGATCCCACCCAAGGTTGGGCGCGTAGGTGTACTGCCGTCGTGGCATCCCCAGCAAGCCCATGATGTGCATCGGGAAGAACGCCAGATTCAGCCCAATGAGGAAGAGCCAGAACTGAAGCTTGCCCAGCCGCTCATCAAGGATGCGCCCGGAGAACTTGGGGTACCAGTAGTATATGCCCGCGAACATCGCCATGACCGAGCCGCCGAAGAGCACGTAGTGAATGTGCGAGACGACGAAGTAGGTGTCGGTGAGCTGATAGTCAACCGGCACCACCGCGACCGCGACACCGTTTAACCCGCCAATCAGGAACATGGCGATGAACCCAAGCGCGAATAGCATCGAGGCGGTGAATCGTATACGCCCACCGTAGAGCGTGCCGACCCAGTTGAAGATCTTCACCGCCGTCGGAATCGCGATCAGCGTCGTGCTCGACGCGAAGAACGCCTGCGCCAGCGGCGGCAGTCCCACCGCGAACATATGGTGCGCCCAGACCGTGAAGCTCAGGAAGCCGATGGCGACACCAGACCAGGCGACGAACGTGTACCCAAATATCGGTTTCCCGGAGAAGACCGGGACAATCTCCGATATCATGCCGAACGCGGGTAAGATGAGGATATACACCTCTGGGTGACCAAACGACCAGAACAGGTGTTGCCAGAGGAGCGGATCACCCCCAAACCCTGCCTGATAGAAGTGTGTTCCCAGGTGGCGGTCGAAGAGCAGCAGGAAGCTGGCGACCGTCAGGCTTGGCATCGCAAACACCAGCAGGAACGACATCACCATAATCATCCAGGTGAAGAGCGGCATGCGGTTGATCGTCATACCCGGCGCGCGCATGCGCAGGATCGTCACGATGAAGTTGATGCCGCCGGTAATGGACGCGATACCGAGCAGATTGAGGCCCGCGATCCAGAAGTCCATGTTCATGCCCGGCGAGAAGCAGCCCTGCAATCCCTGCGCCGCCTGGGTGGCCGCAGCGGCCGCCTGCGCCTGAGCAGAGGTAATAGGAGTCGTTAAACAGACAGGCGTCGCCTCGGTCAGCGGCGCATAGCTGAACCAGCCCGCGTTCGGCGCGGCGCCGAAGAGAAAGCTCGCCGTCAGCAGCAACCCTCCGGCGAGGAATAGCCAGTACCCCAACTGATTGATGCGCGGGAAGGCCATATCGCGCGCGCCGATCATCAGCGGCACCAGATAGTTGCCGAATCCTACCCAAATTGGCATGACGAACAGGAAGATCATCGTCGTCGCATGCATGGTAAAGACCTGATCGTAGGCCTGTGGACTCAGGAACTTGTTATCAGGCACCGCGAGCTGCGTGCGGACGAGCAGCGCCTCAATACCGCCCATTAGGAAGAAGACGAAGGCGGTATACATGTACAGTATGCCAATGCGCTTATGGTCAACGGTCGTCACCCACGAACCAATCGCGGATTGCTTCCATGACCGACGCGCGACACGTCCACGAGTAGCAACGCTTCCGATTGCCATGGCGTCCTCACTGTCTAGTTCTAGCGCCTGCGCCACGCCGGGCACAGACAGCAATTGCTACTTCAGACTCTCCAGGTAGGCGACAAGCGCATCCAGGTCCGTGTCAGATATAGCCGTCTCCGAAGGCATATCGACTCCCGGCTTGACGGCCTGTGCGTCATGGACCCACGCCTTGAGATTGGCGGTATTGTTATCGAGCACCCAGCCAGCGATGATCGTCCGGCCGCCAAAGTGGGTCAGGTTCGGGCCGATCTGCAGTTTGCTTGGCTGATTGACACCATCGATCAGGTGGCAGGCGATGCAACCTTTGGTTAGGAACACCTGCTTCCCAGCGATCTGGTCTGGCGTGGTGGGCGTCGCGGCGCCTGCGGT
>JAICKD010000004.1 GCA_025928125.1 Ktedonobacterales bacterium | reverse complement strand
TCGCCAGAGCGCCTATTAGTATTACTGGATCACCTCGAAATGGTTGACATCCACCGGCTCGACGAAGAGGCCAGTGATGTGGCTGCGATACTGGGCAAAGAGCGGGCTGCTGCGGAACATATCCACGTGGTGGGCCAGCGTCTCCCATTCTATCTGAAAGATGAAGAGCTGATCGTCCTCGACACAGCGGCTGACCTTGATGGATTGGCAGCCCTCGGCCGTCTTGATGATTGCCGCGCCCTGCACAAGTCCGTTCGCCAATTCGTTCGCTTTGCCCGGCTGCGCCCGAAAACGCGCGATCTCCGTCACCATTGTCCATTGCTCCTTTGAAATCTCACGCTGGCTCGCCCACCACCCAGTCGCGCTCGAAAGTCGTCGTGATCGTCGCCAGCGCCGTCGTATCGGACAGCAGCAGCCCGATCTCACGGTTCTCGTCGAGCGAGGTGGCAGAGAAGTTTTCTGAGCCGACGAAGGCCAGACGACCATCAGCGACGATCACCTTGGCGTGAATGAACGGCGCGGACACGTAGACAAGCTGCACGCCGCCCGCCTTCAGCCGCGCGACATCCGCCGTCTCGATATCTGCTGAACCTGGCAATATCAGCCGTACACTCACGCCCCGGCGCGCCGCCGCGATCAGCCCATCCTCAGATGAGGTGTCGTACATTTCCTCGTCCTCGATCAGCAGCGATGACTGCGCGCTTGCGATCAACGCGGTAATCTTCGCCCGTGAGTTCACCGGGCTGACGACCATATTCGTATCATGCAACACAGGCTGCGTGCGATTCCAGTCGGCCTGAAAGATGGCCACCGCCTCGGCGACATCGTCGCCATGGGTATCGATAACGCCATACTCGCGGTTCCTTCCCAGGCTGCTGCCACCTAGCCCGCTCTGTGACAGATTGGCGGTGAGGACGAAGAGCGTTGCTCCATCGATGATCAGCATCTTTGCATGGGTGTAGGTATAAGCCGAATTGGCGAATTCTGCCTGAATCCCCGCCGTGGTAAGCGTCTGGAGCGTGCGCTGGGGCGCTACCACATCGAAGCCGTAGGGATGCTGCTCTAACATGACCCGCACGTCAACGCCACGATGTCTCGCGTCTTCCAATGCCGCGATCACTCGCCCATCGGTGAGCAGATACACCTCAACCCAGACCGAACGGGTGGCCGCTGCGATGGCGCTGGTCACCGGCTTTACGCCCGCATCCGGCTCGACAAAGAACTGTACATCCCGTACGCCTGGCCCCAGCGCGCAACTCTCGCCCACACATGGTGTGGAGCGATGCGGAGCGGCTGATGTGCCACCGGGGTCAAAGGCAGGCGCTAGCGTTCGTAGACTGACGAGCACAGCAAGTACAAGCGCCAGCGACAACAACGCCAGCCAGAGGATACGTCGGCGACTACGACGCCCCATCGACCTCGCCCCCTAAAAAATGTGGGACAAATACGCGACTGCGGCCAACCCGGCGGGACACGCCAGAGCCAGCCGCAGTCAGTTTCGCGCTGAAACCGTCCGATACCGCTACGTGCTATTTGTGCAGCGCGATGAAGAGTGGCGCCAGCACCAGAGTGATTGTGCTCAACAGCTTGATGACGATGTGCAGCGATGGGCCAGCGGTATCCTTGAAGGGATCGCCCACCGTGTCACCCACAACCGCCGCCTCATGCGCGGGAGAGCGCTTGCCGAGCACATTGCCCTTGTCGTCTTTAAGGTTGCCCGCCTCGATATACTTCTTGGCGTTGTCCCAGGCGCCACCGCCATTGTTCATGACCAGCGCCATCATGATGCCGGCAATCGTACCGACCATCAGCAGGCCAGCCGCTGGTAGCGGTCCGAGGATGATGCCCACCAGGATCGGCGTACCCACCGCGAGGATACCAGGCAGCACCATCTGACGCAGGGCAGCGCCCGTGCTGATGGAGACGCAGCGCGCATAGTCAGGCTTCGAGGTGCCTTCCATAATGCCTGGATCGGCACGGAACTGACGCCGCACCTCCTCGATCATGCCCTGCGCCGCGCGACCCACCGCGCGAATTGCCAGCGAGCTGAACAGGAAGATCAACATCGCGCCAATCAACGCCGCGATGAAGATGGGAGGGTTCGCCAGATTGACGAGATATGCGCCTTGCACATGATTCGAGTTCAGAATATCGAGGTACGCGCTAAAGAGCAGGAAGGCCGCCAACGCCGCCGAGCCGATACCATAACCCTTGGTCAGCGCCTTGGTCGTATTGCCAACGCCATCTAGCGCATCGGTGATGTTGCGCACCGAATCGGGCGCGCCACTCATTTCGACGATGCCGCCCGCGTTGTCGGTGATCGGACCAAAGGAGTCCATCGCCAGTACAAAGCCCGCGCTCATCAGCATGCCCATCGTCGCGACAGCGGTGCCATAGATGCCGCCAATGCTGATGAGATTGCTCGCGACATACCCCATACCTGGAATCAGGGAACCGAGGAAGTAAGCGAGACCAATGGCGCCACAGATGACGAGCACGAATAGGCCAGTATTCTCGAAGCCTACCGCAAGACCCGCGATGATGTTTGTCGCCGGGCCTGTCTTGCTGGCTTCGGCGATCTCGCGCACGGGCCGGAAGCTGCCAGCGGTGTAGTATTGGGTCAGGAAGACAAAGGCGAAGCTCGTGATGATGCCGACGAGACCGCAGAGTCCGAGTATCCACCAGTGGTCGGTCGCGCCGCCGAGCAACAGCCCCGCAGCGACGAAGATGCTAATCGCCGAGAGCACCGAGGTTACATAGTAACCCTGATTCATCTTGCCCATCGCGATATCGCCGGGGTCACGGTTACCAGCGTTCGCTGGCTCCATCGCCTGGCTCTTGCGCACAACCAGTGTGCCAATCAGCGAGCAGATGATGCCCAGGCCGACGACCACCAGCGGGAAGATGACCCAGGCAGGATTCGCATTCTGGGCGACATTATGCGCCAGAAACAATGCAACCGATGCGCCGAGGATCATCGCGCCGATATTTTCGGCGGCAGTGGACTCGAAGATGTCAGCGCCGCGGCCCGCACAGTCGCCTACATTGTCACCGACAAGGTCAGCGATGACAGCGGGATTGCGGGGATCGTCTTCAGGAATGCCCGCCTCGACCTTGCCAACGAGGTCAGCGCCCACGTCCGCAGCTTTGGTATAGATGCCGCCGCCCAGCTGGGCGAAGAGCGCGACAAAGCTGGCGCCAAAGCCGAAGCCGACAATACTGGTGGTCGTCGAAATCGCTGGGTTGACACCAGGGCCAACTGGAAGAAGCGCGCCAAAGACGATATAGACGAGTGTCACACCAAGCAAACTGAGCGCGATTACCAGGAAACCCGTTACCGCGCCACCACGGAAAGAGACCAGCAGAGCATCGCCAACACCGCGCTGCGCCGCGCTGGCCACTCGAATATTCGAGCGCACGGCGACATTCATGCCGATGTAGCCCGCAACACCAGAACAGAGCGCCCCAAAGAGGAATGAGATGGCAGCGCGTAGCGCGAACTCACCCGCGCTCAAACCGCCGACATCGCCGCCGCTCAGGCCGGCCAGAAACGCGAGGAGAATGCCGATGACGATGGCCGCGACGACCGCAAGCGTAGCGATAGTGCGGTACTGGCGGCTCAAGAACGCCTGTGCGCCGTCAAAGATAGCGTCGGAGACTTCGCGCATTTTCTCGGTGCCGGTATCCTTGGCCAGCACCCAGCGCGCCAGATATCCGGCGAACACAATCGCGACGATGCTCGTCACGACTGGGACCGCCAGCCACCACAAGGTATTGTTATCCACGAGTGCCTCTGCCCTCCCTATGAACCTTATCACTGCTTAGACAACGCTGCGCTGCGTTTAAGCAGGGCCGCACATACGCCGCGCGCTCGAATCGGCTTTACTGCGCTAAACGCGAATGCCAACTCGAAAAGCAACGGAACATCTGTCGGCGGGCCTGCGGAGGCGCGCGCCTGGGCATCCAGAGCAACGCGGAAATCCGCCCACGTTTGAAGCAGGTTGTCTCAGACGCGCATGTGCCAGAGCACATGACTCCAGGAGTGTGACTTTTTCTCCGGTCAGGCCCTGGAGCTTGCGGGGATTGTTTCCCACATCGTGCGTCAGGGCGCAGACCGCAGTCTGCGAGATAGTTTAACATAGCCGCTAACATGTTGACAAGCATTAATAGGACTTGGTTTTCGTGGAAACAAGCGAGGTTAGGCAGGAGAAAGCCTGCCAGCTTGCGCCGCTCGCAGGAGCGTCGGCAAATCCGGGAAAATCATGTTGGGTCGGCGCTCACCGCTGGACGCTGTCGCCTCCTCGCGGCTCGTCAGCCCCGTCAGCACAAGCGCGGTCGTCACCTGGGCGGCATGTCCCGCGACGATATCGAGGTCCAGCCCATCGCCGATCATGAGCGTCGACCCTGGCTCGGCGTCGAGCAGCCGCATTGCCTCCAGCACAATCCCCGGTGCTGGCTTGCCAATCGTCTCGGCGCGCCTGCCGCTGGCATATTCGAGCGCCGCCACTAGAGATCCAGTTCCTGGCTCGAAGCCATCTTCGACCGGCAGACGCGGGTCGCGATTCACCCCGATAAACGCCGCGCCCGCGAGAATCGCGCGTAGTCCCCGCTTCAGTCGCTCGTAGGTGACCAAGCGGTCAAGCCCCACCATGACCGCATCGGGTATGTCGCCTTCTATCTCGTCGCGCCAGACAGGCCGCAGCCCAGCGCGAATAGCCAGCGCATCGAGCGAGGGTACCGTCAGCATATAGACGCGTCCGCCAGGAAAGCGCTTGGCGATTGCCTGCACGGCGGCCTGACCGGCGGTAAAGACGCGGCCCTCAGGCTGAGGCATACCAAGCCGGGCCAGTTTGGCGGCAACCTCCTCTGGCGTGGCGAAGGAGTTGTTGGAAAGATAGAGCGCCTTGCGTCCAGTCGCGTCGATCCATTTGACCAGGTCGCGCGCGCCCGGAAGCAGTTCATTGCCACGATAGACAACACCATCGAGGTCAAGCAGATACGTCCGGTAGTCGGGCATGCGAATACTTTCTAGATATCACTCACGGTGGAGGTTTCCTCACAGCGGATTGACGGCCTGCGGCTACTCCAGAACCAGCAGACCTCGTGCCATCGGCATGGGCGCAGAAAGGCTGAGATTTGCCGTGACATATACACCGACACGCTGAGTCGGGCCGCCTCACCGTTAGCCCACAAGCTGCTGACGAATTGCCAGCACCTCCTTGCGCAGCGCCGAGTTCTCGTTGACCTCGCGGTTGATTTTTTCACAGCCGTGCAGCACCGTGCTGTGGTCGCGCCCGCCGAGCGCCTGACCAATCTCCATCAGCGAGGCCTCGGTCTCCTGGCGCATCAGGTACATTGCGACCTGACGCGGGACGACAATGTGCTTGTCGCGTTGCTTGCCACGCAAGTCATCGGGCGAAATGCGGTAATGCTCCGCAACGGCCTCCAGCACGTCGGCAACGCTGACCCGGCGCTGGCGGCCATCGGTGGCCAGGCTGGCAAGCGCCGCCTTCGCTGTATCGATCGTCAGCGGCATACCTTGCAGCTGCGAGAAGGCGAGCAGGCGATTCAGGCTGCCCTCCAACTCGCGGATGTTGCTATGGATGCGGGTGGCAAGGTACTCGATGACCTCATCGGGAACCGCACGACGCATCATGTCCGCTTTCGCGCGCAAGATCGCCACGCGCGTCTCGAGCGTGGGTGGCTGAATATCGGCAATCAATCCCCATTCAAAGCGCGAACGCAGCCGCTCCTCCAGGCTGACGATAGCCTTGGGCGGGCGGTCGCTGCAGATGACGATCTGCCGGTTGCTCTCATACAGGCTGTTGAAGGTATGGAAGAATTCCTCTTCGGTCGAGTCTTTGCCCGCGATGAACTGGATGTCGTCCACAAGTAGCAAGTCCGCCGACCGGTACTTCGCGCGGAACTCCTCGGTGGTCCGGTAGCGAATGGCGTTTACGATTTCATTGGTGAATGTCTCCGACGATACGTAGAGGACAGACATGTTCCGCTCGACCGCGACATGCCCAATCGCATGGAGCAGATGGGTCTTGCCAAGGCCCACTCCGCCGTAGAGAAAGAGCGGATTATACGCCTGACCCGGCGCCTCGGCGACGGCCAGCGATGCCGCGTGGGCAAGCTGGTTGGCGCTCCCCACAATGAACGTCGCGAAGGTGTAGCGGGCATTCAGGCGCGGTGGTGGAATAAACATGCTCTGTCCTCCCGCAATGGCGGAATCGAACTCCGCTGGGGAACCGGGAGTAGCGCGACGTTGCGTCTCGCCGTCTGGAGTGGCCGCTGTTGTCGGCGCGGTCGTGAACTGTCCATCTGGCGCCTTGCGGGCGCTGGCTGTCTGCACGGGATCAATGGCGGCGGTGCCGTCGGTCCAGCGTTCGTCACGCAAAGTCTTGCTGGGCGCAATGTGGGGATCGCGGTCGCCGCTCGAGCTTCGCTGGCTGCTGCTACTTCCGCTGCCGCTGGCACGGGTGCGGTCGAGCGCCGCGCGAATACGTTCGCTCCGGGTCGAGGCGGCCGCAGGTGGCAGGTTCTGCCGTGACGAGGAAGTGTCGGGATTGCGCGACTCTGCTGGTAGCGATTCGTCCTGCGCCGCGAACAGCTGTGGCCGATCATATTGGCTCGCTTCCGCGTGCGAATGCGTGCGGCGGGACGTGCCATGACGCGGAGCTTCATCCTCAGCGGACTCGCCATCCACGGCGATCTCAAGCCTGCACGGCTCGCCAGTCACCTCGGCGATTGCCGCCCCGATGCGTTCGCGATAACGAGTTTCGAGCATGTCTTTGGCAAATGTCGTGCGCACCCGCAAGACGCAGACGCCATCATCCGTGAGGGCGAGCTGCGTGCCGCGCAGCCAGGTGTCGTACTGTGCGCGTGAAAGTTCGCGTCGCAGGCGCTCGAGCGCCGCGCGCCACACATGTGCCGTGTTCACCGGATATCCTTGTCTCGTCCCGCGTGGGAGGGCGTATTATTACAGGCTATAATTGACCCCATGCCATTGCTGATTGCGCTACCCGCCGCCTGTGGGCAGCGGGCAGCGCCCCGGCGAGAAGTCGCCTGGCAGTGCAGGAAATAGTACACGACACGCCTGCCAGGTCGCAAGCGAAACGCCTCATTTGGCCCGATTGTCTGTACCTGCTCACCGCGCTATCATCAAGATGGCGTCGGACGCGGTATTTCTGCCGAGACAGCCGTGAGTTGCTTGACAGGCATTAGCTCATGTCTTTATGCTGAACGCACAACGCACGCTGGATTCTTCGATCATTTCCCCACATATCCACCGTGGCGCGAGGATTCGCGCCCTCACCGCATGAGGAGGCAGCACATGGCAGGCAGGCTCGACGGACAAGTGGCGCTGGTCACAGGCGCGGCGCGAGGCATCGGCGCGGCAACGGCCACACGGCTGGCCGCCGATGGCGCTGCGGTGGCGCTGGCCGACCTGGACGAGGCGCAGGCACAGGCAACCGCGCAGCAGGTTGATCCCTCCGGCGAGCAGGTGCTGGCCATTGGCTGTAATGTCGCGGAGAGCGCGCAGGTGCAGCAGATGGTGGACCGCACGATCGAGCGTTTCGGTCGGCTGGATATTCTCGTCAACAATGCTGGCATCACTCGCGACAACCTGCTCTTCAAGATGGGTGAGGACGACTGGGACGCAGTGATTAATGTCCACCTGCGCGGAGCGTTCCTCTGCGCGCGCGCCGCCCAGAAGCCGATGGTCGAGCAGAAGCATGGTCGTATCATCAGCCTCTCGTCCGTCTCGGCGCTGGGCAATCGCGGCCAGGTCAACTATTCGGCGGCCAAGGCGGGGATCCAGGGACTGACGCGCACCCTCGCTATCGAGCTTGGGCCGTTCGGAATTACCGCGAACGCCGTCGCGCCCGGTTTCATCGACACCGACATGACGCGCGCCACCGCCGAGCGTCTGGGGCTGACGCCAGAGCAGGCCCAGGCCGCCGCGACGACTCGCATCGCGCTCCGCCGTATTGGGCAACCGAGCGAGGTCGCGTCGGTCATCGCGTTCCTCGCGTCTGAGGACGCCAGCTACGTCAACGGCCAAATCATCTACGTCAATGGCGGCCCGGCGGGGATAACAATGTAACGCGATCCGTTTCCATCAGCAGAGTTGTTCCATCCGTGACATAGCGTCCTGAAGTTCCGAATGACGGTGGTTCTCTTTCAGTTTCAGCAGAGACAGGAGCGCACCATGGACCTGGGCCAGATGCTCGCGCAGACAGCCGCGAAGAATCCTGATAAGACCGCGATTATCTTCCACGATCAACGTACGTCATATCGCGAGTTCGACGAGCGCGCGAACCAGGTGGCGAACGGCCTGATACAGCTTGGCGTCGAGCCAGGCGACCGCGTCGCGCTCTACATTCACAATCTGCCGATCTTTATGGAGGCGTACTTCGGCATCTTGAAGGCGGGGGCATCGGTCGTGCCGCTGAACGTGCTCTACAAAGCGGGCGAGGTCGAATACATCCTCAAGGACAGCGGGGCGAAGGCCATACTGACGTTCGTGCCATTCGCGCCGGTCGCCCTGGCAGCCGCGCAGAACGCGCCCGAACTGCGCCACGTGATCGTCGCCGCGCCCGAACCTATGCCCGGCGCAACGCTCTGGCGTGACGCTTTCGGCGGCGCCCCAGCGACCGCGCCCCAAGTTGCCATCCAGGATGAGGATGTCGCCGTCATCTGTTACACCTCTGGCACCACCGGCCATCCTAAAGGCGCGATGCTGACCCATCGCAACCTCTACTCCAACCTGGAGCAGTGCGGCGCCATCCAGACTATCGCGACGCGGCCAGACGATATCGTCTGGCTGGCGCTCCCGCTCTTCCACATCTATGCCATGAATGTCGCCATGAACCTGACCATCAAAGAGGGTGCCAGCATCTTACTGATCGAGCGATTCGATCTCACGAGCAGCCTGGACGAGCTACAGAAGCACCACTGCACCGTCCTCTACGGCGCGCCGCCGATGTTCGTCGGTTGGGCGCAGGTGCCTACTCTCAAGGACTACGATTTCTCAAGCGTTCGCTATATTGGATCGGGCGCGGCGGCGCTGCCGGTGCGCATCATGCAGCTCTTCGAGGGGCTGGCGGGCGTGCCGATCACTGAGGGCTACGGTCTGACGGAGTGTTCGCCAGTGGCCGCCACGAACGCCGCCGGACCAGTCATCAAGCCTGGAACGGTCGGACCGGCGATCCCCGGCTGCGAGATCAGAATCGTCGATGCGGAAGATAACGAGTTGCCGCACGGCGAGTTGGGAGAAATCATCATTCGCGGCCCGAACGTCATGAAGGGCTATTGGAAACAGCCGCAGGCGACCGCAGAGACGTTGCGCGGCGGCTGGCTGCACACCGGCGACCTCGGCACGATGGACGACGACAGCTATGTCACCATCGTGGACCGCGTCAAAGATATGATCAATGTCTCGGGCTTCAACGTCTATCCACGTGAGGTCGAGGAGACGCTCTTCAAGCATCCAGCGGTGGCGGACGCGGCGGTCGTGCAGTATCCTGACCCCTATCAGGGTGAATCGGTGATGGCGTTTATCGTTCTCAAGCAAGGGGAAACGGCGACCGAGCAGGATATCATTGACTATTGCCGCGAGCAGCTTGCGGTCTTCAAGTGTCCGCGCAAGGTCGTCTTCACCGATGCCCTGCCAAAGAATATCTCGGGCAAGGTGCTGCGGCGAGAACTGCGCGAGAAGGCCGTGCAGGCTGTATAGCATGCGGGCGAGGAGCATGCACGCACAAGGAGCACACAATGGTTACGGCGCTTGTGCTGATGAATGTCGAGCGGAGCGCGGTCAACAGCACCGCGCAACAACTGCTGACCATTCCAGGAGTCAGCGAGGTCTACTCAGTGACGGGGGAGTATGATCTGGTGGCGGTGCTCCATCTGGCCAAGTACGAAGACCTGGCCGATGTAGTCACCAGCCGCATGATCGCTATCAGCGGTATCACCCGCACCCAGACGATGATGGCCTTCAAGGCATACTCGCGCGAAGACCTGGAGCAGGCCTGGGATATCGGCGTCGAATAGCTGAGTGGATTACCACGAGCGCTCTCCCCGGCCACGCTGTTTTTTTGGCGCGCGCCGGGGATTGCCCTTACGTGGATGCGTGCGCGGCTCGCCGTCCTCGTCGCCCTCCCATTCTCGGCGCATATAGCTGACATGCCGCAGCCGCTTCGCGGTGTACTTGTCGGGCGCTTTGAGCGTCTGGGTCATTTCGGCAACCGAGGCATGGGACGCTCCGTGAAGCGTGGACTTCTGGCGCACCTCAAGGTCATTGGTGCAGACGACCACCTGGCACCCCTCGTCGTCGGCCTCGGCGGTCAGCCGCACGATCACCGCATCAGCCGACGTGCCACGTTGTGTGAAGATGCGCCTGCCGCCGTGTAGCCCCTTGATTGGCTCGCAGACCTCGCGTTCGCCATCGCCGTCGAAGATAACCGCCACGTGGTATGGTGTGCCGCGAAATCGCTGGCGCACCATTGCCAACAAATTCTCGCGCGCCGTCGCCAGCGCGACACCATCCTCCAGCCGCGACCCGGGCATATTGCGCGAGACGTTGTAGCCGTCTATCAGGATGGTGAGCGTTTGCATCATGGCATCACTCGGACTCCGCATCAATCGACGCGCTAGCCTGCGCCTCCCCGAGCTTATTCCAGCCGCGCTGGCGCATAATCTCATAGAGCGCCACCGAGCCAGCGACCGCCGCGTTGAGCGAACCAACATGCCCGCGCATGGGCAGCTTGATGAGCTGGTCGCAGTGCTGACGGGCCAGTCGGCTAATACCCTTGCCCTCATTACCGACCACCAGCGCGATTGGCCCCTTGAGGTTCGCCTGATCGTAGGTGATGTCGGCGTCGCCGTCCAGCCCAATACACCAGAGTCCCTGGCGCTTGAGATCATCCAGCGTGCGTGTGAGATTGGTGACGCGCGCCACCGGCAGAAACTCGACGGCGCCCGCCGAGGTCTTATCGACCGCTGGCGTCAGCCCCGCCGCGCGATGCTCCGGGATGACCACGCCGTGTGCGCCAACCGCTTCGGCGGTACGAATCAACGAGCCAAGGTTTTGCACATCCTGAATGGCATCGAGCACGACGACGAGCGGCTCTTCGCCAAGATCTTTCGCCCGCGCCAGGATGTCATCCAACTCGGCGTACTCACGTGGGGCTGTCATTGCCAGCACGCCCTGATGGTTCGCGCCCTTGCTCAGGTCATCCAGACGTCGTCGTGAGACCGTCTCGACGATGACCCCAACCCGGCGCGCCTGATCCTGAATCTGCGTCAGCGCCGGGTCACGCGGCCCCTGCGCTACCAGCACCCGATGCACGCGGCGGCGCGAGCGAAGCGCCTCCAGCACGGGATAGCGCCCCCACACATAATCCGCCATAGCATCTCTCCAAATTCTCTATCGTGTTGTCTTTCGATGAAATTCTCGAAGTACGGCCCCTCCCCTGCAATGGGGAGGGGGTAGGGGGAGAGGTCTACCCCTTACGATTCACGCACGGACCACGTCGGCCCCTGCGGCGTGTCTTTCACGACGATGTTCCAGTCATCCTCGAGCGCCTGGCGAATGCGATCCGCCTCACCCCAGTCTTTACGCGCACGAGCGGCGGTGCGTTCCGCCACTAGCGCCTCGATCCGCGAGCGCGCATCGTCGTCCAGGGTCTTTTCCGGCGCTGCGTCTTCTAACGAGATGCCCAGCACACCGGTCAGCTCGACGAGCATCGCGGCAGCCGCGCCAAGCGCCTCCACCGACCCCGCTGGCGCCTCTTCGCCACCGAGGCTGTGGGCGTAATCGTTGGTGCGGTGCGCCAACTCGTCGATCACGCTGAGCGCCAGTGAGGTGTTGAAATCGTCGTCCATCGCGGCGACGAACTCGTCATGAGCATCCTGAACCGCTCCCAGCAGACCGCTCTCGGCCATTCCCGGAACGTGCGCCACGGCCGTCGGCTGGTGCTCCGCCGCCCATGCCTTCAGACGCAGGGCAGTGTTACGCGCCTCCACCCAGCGCCGCCAGCGACCAATCGTGCCGCGAAGCTGCTCCTCCGAGAACATCAGATTGGCATGATAGTGCGTGCCGAGCAGATACGTCCGTAGCGCGGGCGGTGGAATTTCGCCTCCAGCCAGCGTCGAACGGATGGTGACGAAACGCCCCGAATGGGCGATCTTTTCCTCTTTCCCCTCCTCGCCAAGCATCGTGAGCATACCAGTATGCACCCAGTAGCGCACGAACGGCTCGACGCCGGTGAAACTCTCGCTCTGGGCGATCTCATTCTCGTGATGCGGGAAGATGAGGTCAGTGCCGCCGCCATGAATATCAATCTGGTCGCCGAGGGCCTCGCGCGCCATCGTCGAGCACTCGATATGCCAGCCGGGCCGTCCCTTGCCCCACGGGCTCTCCCACCATGGCTCGCCGGGTTTGGCGGCCTTCCAGAGAGCGAAGTCGCGCGGGTCATGCTTGCGCTCGTCCGGCTCGATGCGCGCGCCCGCCAGCATCGCCTCGGCGTTGCGCCCCGAGAGTCGCCCGTAGCTCGGGAAACTCGGCACCGAGAAGTAGACGTCGCCGTCGATTTCGTAGGCATGGCCGCGATCGATCAGTCCCTGCACCATCTCGATGATCTGCGGGATGTATTTGGTGACGTAGGTGAACTCGTCGGCCCGCTCCACGTTGAGCGCGTCCATATCCTCGAAGTAGGCGTCCATATAGCGCTGCGCCGCATCGAACGGCGAGATGCCCTCGCGCAGTCCCGCGGCGATGGTCTTGTCGTCGATGTCGGTGAAGTTCTGGATGTACCGCACCGGGTAGCCACGATACGCCAGGTAGCGGCGCACCATGTCGTTGACGATGAAGAGACGCGCATGGCCGAGGTGCGGCTCGTTCTTGGGCGTCAAACCGCAGACATACATCCGCACCGGCAATGTCAGCGGCTCGAACGGTTCTTTGCGCCCGGATTCAGTATTGAAGATATGCATCGTGTATTCTCACTTCCTGCTTTGTGTTCTGCTTGTGTCGTATCCCGTTGCGCACTCCATCTCTGGCCAGGAGTAGATCATCGCGCTCCATCGTTAGCCATTGGAGGTAGACACCGCAGGGGAGTTGGCGCTCAGGCCGCCTGCCAGGAAATGCCGCCATACGGGCAGCGTTGCTCAACCAGCAGGCCTAGATACAGAGCGCCGTACAGCCATAGCAGTGAAGACACGATGCACCGGGAAGCCTCCTGGCTTCCCGTAGACCCGCATATGAGGATGTTCGACGCGCATAGGAATAGGATTCGGGCGTCATGCTACCAATCGCTCCAGACAAATTCACGCGCTGGCAACGCCGTCACTGTGATGTAGCCAGCGCATTCAAGATGATGTCACCCTGCAGTATAGCACAGCGGCCCTTATGTTTCCCACTGCTCGCCATACCACGCCGAGCAAGAATGGCGCTACAATCTTAGGTGGCAACAGGCAAGCTCGAACAGGAGAATCGATATGGCGCGGCTCTTGTCAGTGGATATTCCCGTGTCACACGGCATGCTAGAGGGATTGCTGCGTCTGCCCGATGACGAGACGGCGCAGCCAACAATGGTGGCGGTCGTCTGTCACCCACACCCGGCGCATGGCGGCACGATGCACAACAAAGTCGTCTTTCACATCGCGCAGACGCTCGGCGACTTGGGTATTCCAGCGTTGCGGTTCAATTTCCGTGGTGTAGGCCGCAGTACCGGCACGTACGACGAGGGCAATGGCGAGCGCGAGGATATCTGGGCGGCGCTCGATGAGATCGCGCACCGATTTCCCAGCGTGCCAATCTGCCTCGCGGGCTTCTCCTTTGGCTCTTGGGTTGGGCTGCCCATTGGCTGCGCCGATAGCCGTGTGCGCCAGCTCATCGGCGTTGGCATTCCCACGTCCCTGCTGACAACCGATGCCCTTGCCGAGTGCCGCAAGCCCAAGCTAATCGTCCAAGGCGAGCTCGACCAGTACGGCCCGCAGAGCAGCCTGACGCCCTGGTATGACGCGCTCCCGGAACCCAAGTCGCTTGCCATCGTTCCGCAGGCCGATCACTTCTTCAACGGCCACCAGAACGAGCTACAGGACGCGATCCTGGCCTATTTTCGCTCTGGCGCGTCGGCGCAAGGGAACTTCGTAGCATCCTGAACGTACTATCTACTATGAGGAGTAAGCGGCGTATCAGCAAAACCGCGACAATCCTGCGACACAATTCGAGTGCGAGCAGCGTATAGTATTCAATAAGGCGGCAGCCGCCAATTCTCATTTCGCCAAAAACACCAGATGCGCGCCGGTACGTCGTTTCACATGGCGACAGGCGCAGGCATCGGGTTCGAGCATTTGTGCGATAGATGCGATCAGGAGGAGGCACGTTAGCTATGGATACCGGACAGCAATCATCGGCGCCCAGCAAATGCGCTGGATGCGGTCAAAGTCTTGATGCGCAGGCCCTCTATTGTCCTATTTGTGGCCGACCAAATCCGGCTGTGGCTGGCACAAACGCGGCCAGCGGAGCAGCACCTGTCTCGGCGCCAGTCCAGACTACCGATGCGACGATGCCCCCACCGTTGCCCGCGTGGTATGACCAGTCTACAGCCACAGGCGGAATCGCCGCCCTGGCAAGCGGGCCGACAGTCACCCCGGAGAAGCCGATCCGTTCGCACAAGCGCCGCAACGTCCTGACAGCAATTTCAGCGGTCGTGGTCGTGGGCCTGGTCATGTCCGGCGCCTACTGGGCATATGCCGCTCTCGCCGCGCGCACCGACAACCAACTGGCGCGCTACTTCCCGTCTTCCACCGTGGCGTTCGCCTCGGCGGATATGGCCGCTGCCGCCAACAACAACTTCAACATCAATCCCGCCGACATGATAGGCTCCCAGGCTGCGGCGCTGCAGAAGGCCACCGGGCTTGACTGGCAAAAAGATGTGGTTCCGTGGGCCGGGCCGGATGTCGCCTTTGGCGCCTTCCCGCTGGCCAACACGCAGCAGGCTGCCGCCAATCCTGCGGCATCGTTGGGGATTGTGGCGCTCGTTCAGTCGCGCGACGACAACGCCGCGAAAGCCGCCATCGGCAAGCTCAACGCGCATGAGAAGCAGCAGGGTACGACGGTCCAGCAGTCGAGCTACAACGGGTTTACCCTCTACGCCACCGGCTCAGGTTCATCGTCGGGCCTGTATGGGAGCGGCAACGGCTGGGTGCTCATCGCCAGCAACGCCGAGGCGGCGCACGCCGTGATCGACCGTATCAATGGCAGCAGCGACTCGCTCAACGACCAGCAGGCGTTCAAGGATGCCATTAGCAACCTGCCGAGCAACCACTTCGGCACATACTACGTGAATCTCCATCAGGCGCTCGACTCGCTGATCCCCGTCAAGGCGCCGAATGGCCTCGCCAGCGTCAGTGTCCCGTTCATCGAGACCTATCCCGTCGCGGGTGGCTATCTCGCCTGGAGCGACACCGGGCAGCGGAGCCAGATCACCTTCAATGCTGTGCGCAACCCGAACATTCCCAACGTCTCGGGCGATACAACAGGTTTTGCCAAACTTGTGCCGTCGGATGCGGTAGCCTATGCGGGCGCGGGCAATCTCGGCAAGATCGTCCAGGCGTTTGTCAACCAGTTTGGCGTCGCCGCAACGGGCGCCGACCCGCTACAATCCGCGCTGGGCGTCTCGGCGAGCGATCCGCTGGCGCAGCAGCCAGCCGGCATGGCGGCGCTGAAGACCACTGGAACTGGAAATGCGCAGCCCGTCATCTACATCCATGTCAGCAGTGACGCCGCCGCAACGCAACTGGTTAGTAAGATCGCCGCGGCGCACCACTGGACAGCCACACCAACCACCATCGCGGGCCTATCCGCGACGACGCTGAGTGATACGTCTACCGACACTGGCCAGCCAACGGCGGATGGTACCCCGGTGAAGGCGACCGTACATGTTGTGGCTGTCGCGTTCACGACAAACAACACGCTGGTCATCGCGCCCGACACCAATTCGGCAACGCTTGTCGCCCAGGTAGCGCAGGGTACCGTCTCGAACCTGACGAGCAACGCGACTTTCCAGAAGATGCTCAAGGCGGCCCCTTCTGGCGCGGCGGTGACGGGCTACGTGAGCGCGGCGGGTTTGCAGTCGTTGATGCATACTACTGATTCCACAACATCAGGACTGTTCGCGCACCTCGATGCGATGACGGTCACGCTCGTCTGGAACAACTCAATGCTCCAGGGAACGCTGGATACCGGGCTGCATTCCTGAGAGTCGAAGACGGAGCGCGCGACGAGCGCACGGGTCAGGGTGAGGCAAAGTACCTCACCCTGATTTTCTTTTTGGGACATTCCTACCAACCTTGATGAGTAGGAGACGCTCATAGAAGGCCACACCATGCGAGCGATAGCGCCTGCCACAACCGCGTGCGACCCGGTTGGCCACAATCATCCAACGGAGGGTGGCCTGAATATTGCCGTGTAGTACTGTAGTGTCACCGATTGACTGATATCGAGCGGCATGCTGTGTTGTCATGCCCCTCATCTAAGGACATGATGAGTCGGGAAGGCTTCAAGGAAGGCATATGCGAATCGCACAAGTTGCCCCGTTGCATCTCACCGTTCCACCACAGAACTATGGTGGGACCGAGCGTTGTATTTTCAATCTCACTGAGGCGCTGGTAGAGGCGGGCCATGACGTAACGCTCTTTGCCGCGAGCGGTTCTGAAACAAGTGCGCGGCTTGTACCCATGCGTGATGAGCCAATCCGCTTCAACCCGAAAGTGGATGCGACCGCACTGCATCTGGCGATGCTCCAGCATGTCTATAGCCGCGCCAGCGAGTTCGACGTCATCCACTCGCATCTGGACTACCTGACCCTGCCCTTTGCCGCAGCGTCATCCACCCCAACCGTCATGACGCTCCACGGGCGACTGGATGGCCCTGAAACCGTCGAGATCCTGCGGACATTTAGAGGCTGCAATTACATCGCCATCAGTGCGAGCCAGCGTTCGCAGATCCCTGACCTCAACTGGGCCGCCACGATACATCACGCCATCGATCTGCGTCAGATTGCGTTCTATGAGCGCCCTGGGAGCTACCTGGTCTTCGTCGGACGCATCACGCCCGAAAAAGGGCCAGACCGAGCAATCCGCATCGCCCAGCGCGTAGGCATGCCACTCAAGATTGCCGCAAAGATCGACCCCGCCAACCGCAAGTATTACGACCAGGTCATCAAGCCCATGCTCGACGATCCTTCAATCGAGTTCCTCGGCCCGGTGAATGAGAAGCGCAAGCTGGACTTGATGGGGAATGCGCTGGCGCTGCTCGAGCCGATCCATTGGCCAGAACCATTTGGGATGGTCTTCATTGAGTCACTCGCCTGCGGCACGCCCGTGCTTACTTGCCCGCATGGCTCAGTGCCGGAACTATTGGGCGATGGAGTAACTGGCTTCGCATGCGAGGCTGATGACGATCTCGTCGCGGCGGTACAACAGGTGGGGCAAGTATCGCGCATAGGCTGCCGCGAATATGTCCGGCAGAAGTTTGACATACGCGAAATGGCGTTGGAGTATGTAGAAGTCTATTCAACGATCCAACATCGCCGACGGCTCTTCGCTGTGCCTGCCGAACATCTCGTTGAAACGGCGCGGAACCAGGGCAAACTAGATCAGAGTTCGCTTATATCATGACCGATTCAACACACGGCGCCTCCGACATAACGGTAAACGCCCTCGACCACGGCCTGACGACCGCCACAGGCGAGATCAGCGACCCCTACGTCCTACGCGGCTCGGCCAGCACGACCGTTCAGAAGATAGCCCTCAAACAGGGCGATGCCTTCATGGTGACGGATGCGCGCGGCGATATGCCCGACTCCGAACCAGAGACTGGCCTCTTCTGGCATGGGACGCGCTTTCTGCGCGCCTGCGATCTCTTCATCGATGGACTGCCGATGGTCACGCTCTCGCACTCCGTCTCCGATGAAGAGGGCGTCTGCCAGATTGACCTGACGAACCCGTTCCTGCCGCTGGCCAAAGAGCAGGGGATGTATCAGGGCTTGATTCACCTGCGCCGCGAGACTGTGCTGCATAGCCATCAGTTGGTCCAGACGTTTCTGCTGACCAGCTTCGACTCAGCGCCAGTGGAGGTGCGGCTTGGCCTGAAGACCGCCGCCGACTTCTTCGACATCTTCGAGGTGCGTGGCATGGAGCGCCCAAGCCGAGGCCACCTACAACCACCCCATAGGGAAAACGACGAGGTAGTGTTCCGCTATGAGGGCCTCGACGGCATTGAACGCAAGACGCGCGTGCTGCTCGATCCGCCTGCCGACCACATCGTCAACGACGGGGTGTTCTGGCGGCTGCGGCTCGTGCCGGGCGAGACCGTCCGGTTAGAGGTGGTCGTCAATGTCAGCGAACAAGCGCTGAAGGACAGGGATACACACACAGAAACGGCCGAGAACACCTGGGAAGTTGCCGTCTCACACACGGAAATGCCGGTCGTGCAGAGCGACAATGTCTTCTTCAACCGCGTGCTGACGCGCGGCATGCATGACCTGATTATGATGTGTACTCCGACAACCGAGGGACTATTTCCCTTTGGCGGTATACCATGGTACGTCTGCCCATTCGGACGCGACTCGCTCATCACCAGTCTGGAGTTTTTGCCATGGTTTCCGGAGGTGGCGCAGGGTACGCTGGCATTTCTAATCGCGCACCAGGGCCAGAAGGAAGACGCCTTCACCGAGGAGGAGCCGGGTCGCATTTTGCATGAATACCGGCGCGGCGAGATGGCGAATTGCCGCGAGATTCCCTTCATTCCATACTACGGCACCATCGATGCGACACCGCTGTTTCTCATCCTGTTTGAGGCCTACATCCGCTGGACCAACGACATGGAGTTTCTCAAGGCGAACTGGGCCAGCGCCGAGGCCGCGGCGCAGTGGATGCGACAGTACGGCGACCGCGATGGCGATACATTTCTCGAATATGTGAAGACCTCGGAGAAAGGCCTCATCAACCAGGGCTGGAAAGACTCGTGGGATAGCATCTCGTATCGCGATGGACGGCTCAGCGAACCACCGATCGCGCTGTGTGAAGTCCAGGGATATGCCTTCGCCGCGTACCGCGCCATGAGCTACCTGGCTGGTCGGCTCTCTCTGCATAAGGAGCAAGAGCGCTGGCGCGACGCAGCCCAAACACTTCAAGCGAACTTCCTGCGCGACTTCTGGTGGGAGGAAGAGGACACATTCTACCTCGCGCTGGATGGCCAGAAAAACCCGTGCAATGTCGTCGCCTCGAATGCGGGCCACTGCCTTTGGAGCGGCATCGTGCCGGACGAGTGGGGCCAGCCAGTGGTCAATCGCTTGCTCGGCGAGGATATGAGTACACAGTGGGGCATTCGCACGCTATCTGGCCGGGAGCAGCGCTACAACCCCATGAGCTATCACAACGGCTCGGTCTGGCCGCACGATACCGCGATTGTTGGCTCAGGATTCGCGCGCGTTGGGCGCAAGAAAGAGGCGAGCGATCTGCTCGGGCATCTCTATGGAGCGAGCCTCTATTATGAAGGCGCTCGCCTGCCAGAACTGTTTTGCGGTTTCACGCGACGACACGGCTTCGGCCCGACACGGTATCCCGTCGCCTGTTCCCCACAATCCTGGGCGGCTGGCTCGCCATTCCTGCTGTTGGGCAGCATCCTTGGATTCGAGCCGGAGGCCGAGAAGAATCGCCTCATGCTCCGCCAGCCGATGCTTCCCGACTGGCTCGATCACCTGGAGCTACGCGGGTTGCGGCTGGGCAACCGTAACGCGCATATACGTTTCGCGTGCATGGGCAAAGACACCTCTGTCACCCTCACCGGCGACACTGGCATCGATGTTCTGGTTTTGCCCGGATAGTCGGTCCTCGTTCTCTCTTGCGGCGCGCACGGCGCTTCCGCCCATCTGGCCTCCAGTGATACTACTTTTGTTTCGGTTGTTGTCGTTTGACCTCACCCGGCCTATCGGCCACCCTCCCCTCAAAGGGGAGGGCCTGATCCACCATCCTGCCCGCTGGCGACGGATGCTACGTCTGGCTCCCCTCTCCTCGTAGGAGAGGGGCTGGGGGGTGAGGTTCTGGGGCCAAGTGACAACATCCTCACCACAACTGGTATGAGAAGCCACGGAGGCCAACCAGCAATTTTGCCTACTCCGTCATCAAGTGGCTCCAACCACTGGCAAGAGCCTGCCTTCATCGCGCCTGCTGTGCTATTCTTTCCACGGACAGTGTTTGGCGATGCCCCCTGAATTGACCCTGTGCGCGTGTGGTGGAGGAGGCTCATAGCATGACGGCAACGCAGCCCCTGGCTCCGGCTCAAGCTCCGATTGAGAACATTCAGGAAATCCGGGATAGAGAGTCTGCCATTCCTTCGCGCTCCAACAGGCCATTCCTCGCACGCATACCATGGTATGCCTGGGCTGGCGCCGCGCTCAACGTGACCGCATGGGTGATGTCATGGGCGCGCGTTGGCGAGTGGAACGGGCTGACCATCAACGGCCAGACCTACCTCGGCGCGCACATCCATCTGTGGGCGTACACGTTCTTTCCCATCTGGCTGGGATTCATCCTCGCGCTGGACGGCGTCAACGTCGCACGCAGTGGATCGTCGCCGCTGACCCGCGACTGGCGGGGCTTTGTCCTGCTCTTTCTGCTCTCGATCCCGTTCTGGTGGGTGTTCGAGATTCTCAACATTCCCGTACAAAACTGGCGCTATTTCTTCGATCACCCAATCAACACCAACACACTTTCCGGCTGGATCGAATATCACACGATCTCATCCCTGTGCTTCAGCACGGTACTGCCAGCCGTGCTCGAAATCGCCGAGATTCTTGCCAGTTTTGCCTGGTTGCGCCCGCGCCTCGCGCCGCATGATCCCGGCCCAAAGATCAAGGTATCCGCGGCAATTATTCTGATGCTGATTGGTGTCGCCGGTCTCATCTTACCTTTCGCAGCTCCGTATTACGCCTTTGGCTTGCTCTGGGTTGGCGTGACATTCCTGCTCGACCCGATCAATAACCTGGCGCGCACCAAGTCT
>JAICKD010000400.1 GCA_025928125.1 Ktedonobacterales bacterium | reverse complement strand
TCATCATGAACGCCTATAGCCACGAGGCATGCACCAATGTGGATGGCGTTATCCAGTTCACCCCGGACGCCATCGCGAGTGTCTTGCGCGTGACCGGGCCGCTGGTGGTGCCAGTCTTCAACGAGACGGTGACGGCAGACAACCTCGAGACCAAAATTCATTACTACGAAGAAAACGAGGCAGGTATCGCCAA
Source organism: Ktedonobacterales bacterium (assembly GCA_025928125.1). Taxonomy (GTDB): domain Bacteria; phylum Chloroflexota; class Ktedonobacteria; order Ktedonobacterales; family JADMIN01; genus DAHUXT01. The sequence goes on along the minus strand of JAICKD010000400.1, from coordinate 3,980 downwards.
GGCGCAGGCCCTCTTCCACGACTTCAATCCCGCCGACCGGAACAAGATTCGCACGAAATTCACCGAAGCTGTGCAGCAACTGCTCGAAACGCACGTGCGCCATCTACCTAAGAGCGAGCTGATCCCGCTGGCGAAGCAGGCCTTGGCTGACCTGCGCTCCAAAGACGTGCAGGTCTACGTCAACAATACCGGCGTCGAGTCGCAGTTGCAAAAGCTGCACGCTGACGGCGCGATCGATACTACGCCCAATGTTGACGGCCTCTTCGTCTCGCAGGTGAATGTCAGCATCTCGAAGGGTTCGCCCTACGTCGCCACGACCATCAACGACAATGTCACCCTCGACACCAAGGGCGGCGCGACGCATCATCTGAACATCATCCTCAAGAACAACGCGCAGTCTGGCGCCCAGGTGGCTGGATTCACGACCTACCGCGACTACGTGCGCGTCTACGTGCCTGCGGGTGCGCGGCTGTCGTATGCCGACGGGTTCGATACCGGGAAGCTGATGTGCGTGGCGCCCACGCCGCCTCCATCCAATCCCAATCCGCCCAACCCGCCAAACCCACCGAATCCGCCCAATCCGCCCAACCCGCCCACAACCACGGCTCCGACCTGTGGGTCGAATCCCTACCCTGACGGTGAGCGTGTCTGCCCAGCCGGACAATATCTGCCGCCGAAGGATCAGCAGGGTGGCTACATCGTGCAGCCCGGCAACAAGCCTGGCACGCTGAACAACGTCGGCGCGCCCACCGCGACGAAGAGCGATGTTCCCGGCCTAACGATGTGGGGCGGCTACGTGGTGATCCCGCAGTTCTGCACCGCCACGCTCTCGCTGAACTACTATGTTCCCAACGTGGTGAACCTCCACGCGATCACGGGCGCGCAGGCGACGCCCACCACCACCACCGCGCCGACTGGCGATATGCTCGATCCACGGCGGCGCGGGGTAGCGTAGCACGCACAGAAAAAGCCCCTCCCCTTGGCGCTGGGGAGGGGTATCGGAGAGAGGGGTACTTCTCCGCTAATCGGTGTTGTCCATCCCCTGGCAGACCTCGAAGAGGAACCACGTGCGGCGCTCGGTCTGGTCGATGATGACCTCCAGTTCGCTGGCCGTCGCGTAGTCGCGATTCTTGTCACACACTTCATGGGCGGCGCGCTGCATCTTCGCTATGTGCGCATTGTCGTCCATCAGGCGGCGGGCCATCTGGCCGGGCGAGACGAACTCGTTGTTGTCATCCTCGATAGTTTGCAACTCGCTGATATGGCTGATGCTGCGAATCGTCGTGCCACCCACTCGGCGCACGCGCTCCGCCAGGATGTCTATCGAGGTGAAAATCGCGTCGGCATGCTCGTCGAAGAGCAGGTGATACTCGCGGAAATGCGAGCCAGAGAGATGCCAGTGGAAGTTCTTGGTCTTCACAAACAGGGCAAACGCGTCCGCGATGAGCGGATTGAGCGCCTCGGTGATCGCCTGCGTCTCCTGTGCGGTCAGGTCGGTTTTGGTGGCCAGTTGTTTCGGCGCGGGATACGTCTTCACATGGCCATTGGTCTGCGTACGGGTCGCGTGGTGTGTCGTCTGCGTCGTCATGACATTCCTTCCTCTTCAGGGTTACTCGCGTCTGATGTCAGTCCAGTCCAGTCCGTTCTCGTAGTGGCGGGCGGATGATTATGTCACCCACCTCACCATCACATCCTCAGCACAAAACATGCCGCCGAAACAGGCAGACGCCCATCTCGAAGGCCGAGAAGGCGACCTCAGGCAGTGGGCGACAGAGTGTTATCTGGCTACCGATTGGCGGCCTTTTCATGGCCCTCGACGAAACGCGCGATGATCGTGGTGAAGATCGAATAGAGGATCGAGCCGATCACGACTGTCCAGAAGCCGTTGACCGAGAATCCCGGCACAACCGCCGACGCGATCCAAAACAGGAACGCGTTGATGACCAGCAGGAAGAGGCCGAGCGTCACGATGGTGATTGGGAATGTCAGTATCTTGAGGATTGGCCCAACCACCGCGTTGAGCACGCCAATCACCAGCGCCGCGATGATCGCCGCTCCCCAGGTGACCTGAATGCCGCTCAGCAGCCACGCGACGATAATCAGCGCGACAGTGTTTAGCCCCCATCGCACCAGAATCCAGAACAACCTCATGGTATGCATCCTCCCTTGTAACTTGCCGCCTCGCCGCCCAACATGCGACCGGCCCCGCTTGATTGCCCGCGCGCCGTGTGATACAGTTCGTATCTATACGGCTGTGATGGGAAACGTCCGGTTATCGCCTGTGATACAGAGAGCGGCGCGCATGCTGCGAGCGCCGCCATTGGCCAACCCGACAGACCTCCCGGAGCCACACGGTGAACGCGCGCCAATACCTCGTGATGCGCGCGCTGCGTAGCCGTCGTCGGGATGCGCCCGTTAGCGCGCGGACGGTCAGCGTGGCATTACGCGACATCGCGTGTCATGGCTGGCCAACAGAGGCCTCGCTCATACCAACAATACGAAGCGAGGCGAATGGTGGTGGCACCACGAGTCGGCGCGTTAGCCCTCGTCCTCCAAAATACTGAGGATGAGGGCTTTTTGTATGCGCGCCGGACCCCTCCCCCTACCCCCTCCCCTGCGAGGGGAGGGGCCGCTGGCGAATAGAGCGGCGCATGGGGGGCGTGGGCCGTAGGCTGACGATGAGGTTCGTTCAAAGGGGGTTCGCGATGGATGACGACGACGATACCGGAGACGCCAATCCGGGGGAAGACGCCTGAGAGACATTACGCCTGTGTGGCTGGCCTGCCAGGGCGTCCTTCCCGAACAAGCGCATGCACGGCAGGCCACCGATACTATCCAACAGGAGTATGTTTCATGACTTCCGCACGTTCATCACGCGCAACTTCAGCCACAGCGCCATCGGGCGGGCGTATCCGCTCCGTCGAGGTCGCCGCGCACGTCGGCCAGCGCATCCAGGTGGCGGGCTGGCTCCACGCGCTGCGCCGCCTCGGTGGGATCAGTTTCCTTATCCTGCGTGACGGCTGGGGCATCGTCCAGGTCGTCGCCGCCAGTGATGAAGAGCTGACCCCGCTCCGAGCCGCCGAGGCTGGCCCCGAAAGCGTTCTGCTGGTCGAAGGCATAGTCGCCACCGCCGACCAGGCGCCCGGCGGCATCGAGCTGCACGAGCCACGTATCACCGTGCTCACCGCCGTCTCTGAGACGCCGCCCGTCACCCTTGGCAAGCGCGAACTGAAGGCCAGCCTGACCACCACGCTGGACGAGGCGGTGATCGCCAACCGCCATCCCACGCGCCGCGCCATCTTCCGGCTGGGGGCCAGCGCGATGGCCAGCTTCCGCGAGACGCTCAGCGCGCGTGGCTTCACCGAGATCCAGTCGCCCAAGCTGGTCGAGTCTGCCACCGAGGGCGGCGCCAACGTCTTCGCGCTGGACTACTTTGGCCGCCCGGCCTATCTGGCGCAGAGTCCGCAGTTCTACAAGCAGATCATGGTCGGCGTCTTCGAGCGCGTCTTCGAGGTCGGCCCGGTCTTCCGCGCCGAGCCGCACGACACCACCCGCCACATCAACGAATACGTCAGCCTGGATATGGAGATGGGCTTCATCGAGAACCATTTCACCATCATGGCGATGGCGCGCGAAGTGCTGGCGGCGATGATGGAACGCTTCCGCGCGGCCAACGCCGCTGAGCTTGCGCTGCTGGGCGTCACGATGCCGGAGGTTCCCGCCGAGATACCGCATATCCACTTCGCCGAGGCGCAGGAGCTGATTTTCCGGCTGCATGGCGTGGATGTGCGCGGCGAGCCGGACCTTTCGCCGCAGGACGAGCGCTGGCTGGGCGAATGGGCGCGCTCCGAGCATGGCAGCGACTTCCTCTTTGTCACCGGCTACCCGATGCGCAAGCGGCCCTTCTATACCCATCCCGATCCCGCGCGCCCGGAATACTCCAACTCAGCGGACCTGCTCTTCCGTGGAACGGAGTTGAT
>JAICKD010000694.1 GCA_025928125.1 Ktedonobacterales bacterium | reverse complement strand
GCGATGATCGAACGTGACATAGGAAGTGGTTAGCGCATGATCTGGACGATTCCCGGCAGGCTGAAGCGAGGCAGACGCCTGCCGCAGCTCAGCCGCTGGCTTGGCGCGCTCACCGGCGCATCGCCGCTCGACGAGACCTCGTCGGGCAGCAAAAGACGGACTGCCCAGGCTCACGAAAGGCACATGGAGGCGCGTGAGGCGACCTTCGAGCAATTCTTCCACGCGCATGAGGGCGCCATCCTCGGCTACCTCTGGCGCATCACCGGCGACGAGCAGGCCAGCCACGACATAGCCCAGGAGACGTTTCTGCGCGCCTGGCAGCGGTTCGAGCAGGTCAGCCGCTATGGGCAGCCGCGCGCCTGGCTCTTCCGCGTCGCCACCAACCTCGCCAGCAATCATCGCCGCCATCGCTCGATCCACGACGCGACGATGGCCCGCTTCAGCCCGGCGCATCCCGACACGCTGGACCCCGCCGCTGGCGTCGCCGAATCGGCTGTTGTCCGCGCCGCGTTGCTAGCGATGCCCGTCCGGCAGCGGAGCGCGCTGGTGCTGCGCGTCGTCTATGGCCTCTCGATCCCTGAGATTGCCGAGGCGCTGGGAGCCTCGAAGGCCGCCGCCGCGATGACACTTTCGCGCGCCCGTGAGGCTTTCCGCACGCGCTATGCGCAGGAGGAGACGCGATGACGACCGCCAACGCCTCATGTCCACTCGCTATTGCGCCCGAAACCATTGCCGCCTGGCGCGATGGCGCGCTTCCCAGCGACGAATCCGCGCGAATCGCCGCCCATGTCTCCGGCTGTGAAGCCTGCCGCCGCGAGATCGCCCTCTACGAATCACTCGATAATGCGCTGCGACGCCTGCCTGTGCCACAGAGCGACGGACGCCTCTGGCGCGCGGTGCGCGCGGGCATGACCAGCACTCGCGCGCCGCGCAACACGCGACGGACAGTGCGCCGTGTGGCGGGCGCGACGAGCGCTCTAGCGGCGGTGCTGCTACTGGCGCTCGGCTTCGCCCAGCTCTTCCAGGCGCGCGGCAACGTGACCTTTCACCCAGGCGCCACGGCGACTGTAGTCCAAGGAACGCCAACACCGCTCCCGACCGCCGCGCCAGCTTCGCCAGCGGTACCAGGCAAACCGCTCACCGTGATACCCGCAAACCTGCCTACCAGTGGCATCACGTTTGGTGAGCGATCGGACGACATCCTCTCGTTTGGCGTTGCGTCCACCAATGGCAACATCGCCTATGCCTGCTACAGCCAGACTTCGAACACTGGGGGGCGTGTCAACTCGCAGGTCACCATCTACCGGACATCCGACCGCGCCGTACACTGGACACGCCTCGCGCAGTTCCCCTGGCCCGACGCGCAGACCTCGGAGTGCGTGGTGCAGGTGGATGCACTGAACTCCAGCCGCGTGCTCGTGAACATCGGGGGACAAGACGTAACGACACTCAACGGGGCGCAATGGTACGAATTGACCGAGGACAGTGGCGCAACCTGGACCAGGCTCGCCTATGACGATGGTCTCTCGTATCTGGCGACAGCCAATGGGCGCACCTATGCTATGCGCTGGCAGGTGATAGGACAGCAGAGCAATGGACAGCCGAAGTACGAAGTTCACCTGTCCGTGAGTACCGATCACCTGCGCACGTGGCAGCCGATTGATGTACCCATCACTCGTGCGGGCGGGGAGGTGAGCCAATTCTGGGTGCGCCCTGATGGCACGATACTCGCCATGGTTTCTTCAAGTGCGGGCATACTGCAACAGTCAACCGATGGCGGCGCGCATTGGAAGGCGATTCCGCTGCCCACATTGAGCGCTGGCCTGGGATTTGGCAGCATCGGCGTGCAGCAACCGACCACGACGAGCCAGCCGTGGCGCATTTGCATCGATGAGCTGACCACAGATGGTCCCGCTGCAAAACGCTCAGATGTAGGAGTAATCTGCACCTTCGATGGTGGAGTTACCTGGAGTATTCGTCCCACCCTCTGTACCAATGCTCCCTGCTCGACGCGCGCAATCCGGTATTTGACAGGGTTCGCTATAGCGCCTGATGGCGCGCTGCTGGCCGGATCGCCTGACTCATCGTATCATGATGGTCTGTACCGACTCCCCGAAAACTCCAGCCAGTGGGAATATCTAGGTCCGGTCTCTGGTGGTTTCTTCGCCCCCACCTCGTCCGCTGGCGGTGTAGTCTGGTCCTTCGCAGGCGGCGTCTATATAGAAAATCTCAGCGGCAACATTGGCGGGCATCTTGGGTCGCTGCCCAATGTGCTGCTCGCCACGGCGGCGTATCCATAGAATGCAGCGTTCGAGTGTATCCGCCTCCCCTCTCCCCGTGGGAGTGGGGCCGGGGGTGAGGTCCATCCCCTCGGCGCGATGGCGTAGTGCTGATCCCAACCGAACGAGCCGTAGTAGCCGAAGCCGCTGCGGTAATCGCTGGCGCCGACCTCGTTCGCGGCGGTAGCGGAGCCGATCGCGGCGCCGAGCCGCTGGAGTTGCGAGCCATCCGGGC
>JAICKD010000126.1 GCA_025928125.1 Ktedonobacterales bacterium | reverse complement strand
TGGAAAACTTGTTCTAAGAAGCGCCATGCGACAGGGCGTGATAGGATGGTAGGTAGTGTCGCCGCTCAGCGCTAGACACGCTGCCCGTGCTAACAGCGGGATAGCGGGCGCTGGCGCGACGCCTAGGGGAGTTGCCGATGATTTCGCGCGAAGTGATTTCGCTGATGAGTCGCCGCCGTATTGTCGCCGAGGTACGCACTGAGACGGCGATGCAGGCGTTAAGTGTAGTGGATGCGCTGGCGGCGGGCGGCGTCAGCACCATCGAGGTCTCGCTGACCATTCCCGGCGCGCAGGAGATCCTGACGCACATGACGACGCGCCAGGACGTGCTGGTGGGCGCGGGCGCGGTGCTGGATGGCAAGCAGACCCGCGACGCCATTGCGGCGGGCGCGCGGTTCATCGCCTCGCCGGTCTTCAATCCCGAGCTTGCGCTCATCTGTCAGGAGGCTGGGGTCGCCTGCGTGCTGGGGGCGCTCACGCCCTCCGAAATCATCGCCGCGCAGCGGGCGGGCGCGGAGATGGTAAAGCTGTTCCCGGCGGAGGCGCTCGGCGGGCCGATGTACGTCCGCGCGTTGCTGCGCCAGTTGACTCACATGAGCCTGCAAATCTCCGGCGGATTCTCGGCTGAGCATATGATCGAATATCTGGAGTTGCCGATTCGCAGCCTGGCGCTGGGTACGCTGCTGGTGCCGCGGGTGCTGGTGGAGCGGGGACACTGGCAGGCGATCACCAATCGCGCGCGCGCCTTCGTGGATTACGCCGCCAACCCCCACGTCTACGCCGCGCAATTCCTGGCGATGATGGGCATCGGCTCGCCGCAGGCCGCTCCCGCCAGCGCGGGCAATCCGCGTATCGCCAACATCCCGACCATGCCTGTTCCGCCTGGGATGGCTGATCCGACCTTTGCGGACATTCCTGCCCGCTCAGGGGTTGATCCGGCTGCGCGCTCGGGCTTCGATCCAGCGGCTTCGAGCAGCGGCTTCAGGCCGTGGGACTCGCGTCCGGTCGAGTTGGGCGACGACGAGGATTGGCTGCGCTGAACGCCGCTCTGTCTCACTAAGGAGCTACATCGTCGTGAATACCGCGCGTACACGGGTGGCATTGATTACTGGCGGCGGCACGGGAATAGGCCGCGCGACCGCCGAAAAGCTGGCGGGACAGGGCTATCACGTCGTCATCCTGGGGCGGCGCGAGCAGCCACTGCGGGAGACATCGGAGGCGATTGGCGCGTCGTCCTCCTGGTATCCGCTGGATGTCAGCCAGCGCGATCAGGTCGCCGCGACGATGACGCTGGTCGTCGAGCGCTGGGGCCAGGTTGATGTGCTGGTGAACGCCGCCGGGTTCGCCACGGGCGTCCGCGCGGGGATGCCGCTGGATGAGGCCGCCAACAACTGGGACGAGACGATTGCCGCGAACCTGACCGGCGCGTTTCTGATGTCCATCGCCGCCGCGCCCTATCTCACCCGTCCTGGTGGCCGGATCATCAGCATCAGCTCCATCGCGGCCTATACCGGCGGCCAGCGTGGCGGCTCCATCGACTATGCCGCCGCCAAAGCTGGATTGATCGGGATGACGCATGGGCTGGCGCGCGATCTTAGCAAAGAGGGCATCACGGCGAATGTTGTCGTCCCCGGCTTCATCGCACAGACAGAGTTCACGGGACACTGGACCAACGAGCGCATCCAGAGCATCGTCGCCGAAACGCCCGTGGGCCGCCCGGGCAACGCCGAGGATATCGCTGCGGCCGTGGCGTACCTAGCCTCGCCAGAGGCGTCGTTCGTCACCGGCGAGGTGTTGCATGTCAACGGCGGCTGGAGGTTCGGCAGTTGACATGGCAGCCACGCGCATCGAGGCTACGCCATTGAGTGCGGGCCGCCCTCGCGCGCTATAATCGGCCTATAGGGGTGTGAGCAGACGGAAGAGGTTCTGAATGTTTCGCAAGACGACGATGCGCCGGGCCATTGTCGAGGGTACGCTGATCTTCGTTGCCGCGCAACTGCTCGGGCTGGTACCCGTGGCGTTCTGGCCCTTCTGGCTCTTCCCCGTCGTCCTGATCGTGCGGACGCTGCTCTTTGTCGCGCCTCCCGTCTGGGCGGCGATGCGGGTCAAGTCCACCAAACGCGAGAAGATGAGCCGCCGCTTCTGGCGGCTGGGGCCGATTCTGGCGCTCACCTGCACCGGCGCCAATGTGCTGATCGCGCTGCTGCTGGGCGAGGCGACGCTCTGGGGCGGCGCGTCTGGCCCGCCAGACATCGCGCGCTTCGGCGCGAGCGGCTCCGCCCACCTCGCCATCGCCGACTTTCTGGTGAGCACGCTCGAACGGCTGGTCATCTTCGCCATCTACTACACCATCGCCGTCGTCTGCACGCGGCTGGTCAACGGCGGATTCATGCGCTTCACGATGCCAGCGGGCAATGGGCGCGTCACGCTCTGAGCGCTCTTTTTGCAGATGCATATCAGGATCGGAATAGATCACTGATGCGCCGGTATGTTCCTGACAACAGGCGACTGGGCCTCGGGCGGCGATTTCTCGATGAGCCAAGGATTTGATCAAGTCGCACCGCAATTGCGGGTATATCCGGTAGACTCTTCAGCATCCCTTCCTGGACAAGCCTGCGCTCATTGGCAAGAAGTAATGTTAGCTCCTCAAGCTTATGCGCCTCGTTGTCCGATAAATAGGCTATATTTCGCCAGTAGGTGCAGCGATCCAGGAAATATAGGCAAGCTGCCAACGCAGTCCGTTTGTTACCATCTTCAAAGGCATGATTCAGGACAAGCGATTCCAAGAGTGCGGCGGCTTGTTCAAGTCCAGTCTCATAGAAGACATCATTGCCAAACGTAGCGAATGGTCGGTGCGCCGCTGAATCCAGAAGTTCGTACGAAAGTACGCCCGAGGCGCCGCCTAACGGAAGAGTTACCGCAGCATGTATGAGCAAAATATCGGACATCAATTGAGAAGCGGCAGACTCACAGGCATCGCCTATAGAATCTGCCGCTGGTAGCGGGAAACACGATACACGCTTTGGCACAGAGGCTCCTTCGCCATGTATCAGCGGCTACTCCTGCGCAAGTCTGACAATCAGGCTCTGGAAGGCTTCGTTACCAAAGGCGCGCCGCAAGAAATCGCCAACTTCACGAGATGGCGCTGGTAGTGCATTGCGATTTCGACTACGCCCCTTCTTTGGTTGCGGTTCGCGAAGAACATTCTCCACACCTTGACGTGCGGATTGCGCCAGTTCATCGCGAGAAAGTGGCTGCGACCAAAACCGGTTTACGATCTCTTCCTGTCGCTCCCGGACTTGCTCTATGGTCGCCATAATGCTACCTCGCATATAATGCGGCATCCAGTTTCGAGAGGTGATGGATCCGCAAACTATTCTTGCTCGTTACGACGAGTGTACCACAAAACTATTGCGCCAACGTAATAGTTTCACGAAATCGTGTCACGCCAGCGCTCAATAGTTGCAGGTGTGGGTGTGGCACAATGATTGCCACGACCCTTTGCGGGAGAATTTGCGCCAGGATGCGCGCCCGAAGATGAGGGACATCATGGATATCGAGCCGACAGCCGCGTTCAGCCTTGCCGACCTCGCCATCTTCGACGAGGCGCATCTGCGTGAGGTGATCGCCAACGGGTCGGGCGCGGTAGCCCCATCGGTGGCAGGCCACGCCTTTGTCTCGGATCAGGCGAGTGATACGGCCACGCTCGCCCCGCTGGCGAGCCGCATCGAGCGGTCGCTTGCGCCAGATGACCGCGCCTCGTTTGCTCATGCCCGCCAGGACATCATTTCTGGCAATGAGCGCGAGACGGCTCGCCGCACCATGCTCGATACCCTTTTCTGGGAACTGGTTTACTGGAAGACCCCGAACGAGTACGAGCGGCTCACCGCTGGCGAGCAGGTACACCTGGGCGCGCTCGATATCGCGCATGTGGACGACGCGGTGGTGCTGGACGCAGGCGCGGGTACAGGTCGTGTCACCCTACCGCTGGCCCGACGCGCGCGGACCGTCTACGCGATGGACGCCGCGCCGCCGCTGCTCCACCTGCTGGAGCGTAAAGTCGCCGCCGCCAATCTCCGTAACGTCGAGGTGATACGAGGCGTCTTTCGCCGGGTGCCGCTGCCCGACAACAGCGTGGATGCGGTCGTCTCGTGCTCGGCGTTTGGCGTGTGCGAGGCGCGCGGCGGCGAGCGCGGTCTGGACGAGCTGCAACGGGTAACGCGTCCCGGCGGACGGATTCTCATCCTCTGGCCAGAAGATCCCGCCTGGTTTGCGCGCCACGGCTTCTGGCACGCCACGCTCCCTGGCCGCCTCACTATCACCTTCCCCAGCCTGGAAGACGCCTATGCCATCGCGTCGCACTTCTATGGGTCCGTCGCGCTCCACCATCTGGAGATCACCCACCGGCCAGAGTTGCCCTTCCACGTGCTGGGCGTCAAGCCGCCGCGCGACTTCTGCTGCCTCACCGTGCGGAAATAGGGGCGCCGTGCGATCCAACATCGGCTATTCCAGATCTTCTAGCGGCTGGCGTCCGGCGAAGCCCGCCTCGATTTCGTGCCACCAGGCGATGTGTGGCTCGCCCAGGAGCCAGCAGAGGTAGACCTCGTGGTCGTCGCGCAGTGTCGGGAAGTCTACCAGTCCGGTATCGAGGTCTTTGACGAGGATGCCCAGCTCGCTGATGGCGCGTACGAGGCGGGCGATACGCTGTTCGGCGGCGGCGCTACCTTGCTGGTGCTCGCGCAGTTTCTCCGGAGGCATGTGGCCGTTGCCGAGCACCTTCGCCCGGTCTGCGGCCACTGCTTCATCATGGACCACCTGGGCGCGACGCAGCCGCTGAATCTCTCGCAGCACTGGCGTGATGCGCGGGATCAGCGACTCGGCCTGGTCGCGGGTAAAGTAGTCTGACATGGCTCCTCCCGCCAGCGCCAACGAGCCACTACACGGTGCGGTGCGCTTCGCCTATGCGCGCGTGATGGCGACGATTCCACCCGCGCCAGGGCCAGCGTGCGTGCCGACCACCGGGCCAAGCGCGAACCGCTCGATTGGCCCGTGCCAGAACGTCTCGGCCACCGCCGTAATCTGGTCAGCCACCCCCGAGTCTGATGCGACAAGCGCCAGCGACTCAAGCTCTCCCAGCGCCGTCACGATCTGCCCCATGCGTTCGAGCGCCTTGCTGCGCGTGCGCACGTTCTCCAGTGGAAGCACCTGCCCCGCGCGCACCTCGATCAGCGGCTTGACGCTCAGCAGCGTGCCGACCATCGCCCGCGCCCGTCCTATACGGCCGCCGCGCTGCAAGAACTCCAGGGTGTCGAGTACGGCGATCACATGGACGCGCGCGCACAGGTTCTCCGCATGCGCCTTGAGCGCCGCCAGGTCCGCGCCGTTACGCGCCTCGCGCGCCACCATCTCCGCCGGAAGCCCGAATCCGCCGCTCACCGTATCAGAGTCCACCACCTCGATAGGCACATGCGTATCAGCCGTCACGGCCTCGGCTCCCTGGCGCGCCGCCGAAAAGGTGCCGCTGAGCTTGCCGCTGATGTGCATGCTCAGGATGCCGGTGGCGCCGTTGCCGATCAACCGGCGGAAAGTCTCCTCGAAGAGCGCGGGCGGTGGTGTGGATGTCGTCGGCATGACGGGGCTATTGCTCAGTTTCTGATAGAACGCTGGGCCGTCGAGGTCTACTCCATCCTGAAATGACTGGTCACCGAACATGACCGTCAGCGGCACAACCTCGATGCCGAGATCACGCGCGCGATCTCGTGGAATATCCGCCGTACTGTCTACAACAATCTGTACTGCCACACCATCCTGCTTTCTTACGCCATGTCGGCGTATACCTCATCCTCACGACCTTCACGGCCTTCACGCCACTCATTCAGCCGAGATGATGAAGTCGTAATATGGCTGTCCACCATGGACAACCTCGATCTCCTGCGCCGGGAACCACTCTTTGATGCGCTGAGCCATCTCGTCCGCCGCCGCCGCATTGACGCTCTCGCCTGAATACAGCGTCACGATCTCAAAGTGGGCGACGTTCATACGGGTGAGCGTGTCGTACACGACCGTTTGCCGGTCGGCGCCCGCCGTCACCAGATGGTTGTTGACTAGCCCAATGATGTCGCCCTCGGTCACGTTGATGCCGTCGATTTGGACGGTGCGCACGGCCTGCGTGATCTCGGCGGTCTGCACGTGCTTGCTGGCCTGCTCCATCGCCTGGCAATTCGCCGCGAAATCGGCCTCGAAGTTGAAGGCGAGCAACGCACCCACGCCCTGGGGCAGCGAATCGGAGGGGATGACGTAGACCTCTTTGCCAGTGGCCAGTTCCGGCACCTGCCGCGCGCTCATGATGACGTTGCCATTATTGGGCAACAGAATGACCTTCGAGGACGGACAGCGCTGCACCGCTTCGAGCAGCTCCTGCGTGCTGGGGTTCATCGTCTGGCCGCCAGGAACAATGGCGCTGACGCCCAGGCTCTGGAATAGCTCAACCCAGCCGTTTCCCGCCGCGACCGCGACCGTGTTGATCTCGCTCGTGGACGCCGTCTCAGCGGGTGGCGCGACCACCGGCGCGGCCACCGCGGTCCCCGCGCCGCGTCCGTTGGAGGTAACTGCTCCCGCGGCTTGCGCGCCATCGGACGCTTGAACCCCATGCTGGCGAGCGCTATCCGCCGCATAGCGCAGGCTCTGCGCCTGGAGGTTTTCGATGTTGATGTCCTGCAAGCTGCCCAGGCCGACGCCATAGTCGAGGATTTTGCCTGGGGTCGGGGTATGGGTGTGTACCTTCAGCAGCGTATGATCGCCCGCGACCACCGTCGAGACGCCGCCCATGTCGATGATCGTCTGGCGGATGGTGTCTACGTCCAGGTTCTCGCCTTCCAGCAGGAAGACCACCTCATAGCCAAACTCTTCCTCGACCGTCACCATGCCCTTGTGGTGGGCGTCGGCCACCTCTTCGCGAAACTCGCGGGGACTGAGCGTGAGCGACTCGCCGCGTGAGTAGCGCCAGATACCTTCGAGGATGGTAGCAAGCCCCTGCCCGCCAGCATCCACCACGCCCGCCTGTTTGAGCGTCGGCAGCAGATCGGGCGTGCGTGCAACGGATGCCTGGGCCGCGCGCACGGTATCGCCCAACATCGTCGAGAGATTCGCGCCATTGGCCGCACTTTGTTGGGCAGCCTGCGCGGCGTCGCGAATGACCGTCAGAATCGTGCCTTCGACCGGCTTGATCACCGCGCTATACGCCAGGCGCGCCGATTCTTGCAGGGCGGCGGCGAAGTCTACGGCGGTGAAGGTCGTTTTGCCTTCGAGACCCTTGCTCAGGCCGCGCAGAATCTGCGAGAGGATGACGCCAGAGTTGCCCCGCGCGCCCATCAGCGCGCCACGCGAGAAGGTGGCGGCGATGGCGCTGGCGGAGGTCTCGGTGGAGTCGGCGATTTCCTTGGTGGCAGCGCGCATGGTGAGCGTCATGTTCGTGCCAGTATCGCCGTCAGGGACGGGAAAGACGTTGAGCGCGTTGATCGCCTCGCGGTGCTGCTCGAGCCAGGCCTGCCCCGCGAGGACGGCGCGCTTCAAGTCCTGCCCATCGAAGACGCTGATCTGCTTTGGTCGCGCGCTGGTGAAGCGTGAGAAGAAACCCTTTGCCATATTTCCTGCGGGGGGCCAGCGCCCCAACTCGCCCTCCCTTGTGTGTGAGGATTGAACCCGATTTT
>JAICKD010000077.1 GCA_025928125.1 Ktedonobacterales bacterium | reverse complement strand
GCCACTCGACGCCGATTTCACGCCCGATGTGCTGGCAGCGCGGCTGGGCAAGAGCAGCCGGGCCATCAAGGTCGCGCTACTGGATCAATCAGTGGTGGCGGGCCTGGGCAACATCTACGCCGACGAGGCGCTCTTTCGCGCGCGGATTCATCCGTTGCGGTCGGCGTCGTCGCTGACCCCTGACGAAATCACTGCCCTGCATGCGGGGATTCAAGAGGCGCTGCGAACGGGCATCGAGCATGGTGGCACGACGTTTGGACGACATCGCGGCCTCTATGACGAGCCTGGCAGCAATCTGGAGCATGTACAGGTCTACCACCGTACCGGCCAACCGTGCCTGCGCTGCGGCGCGCCTATCGAGCGCATCCGCGTCGCCCAGCGAAGCGCGCACTTTTGCCCGCAGTGCCAGCCTGCCTCCGAGGCAGCCGCCGCGGCATTGTGACACCGTAGCGGCGGCTTTTTGATGACACTTACGGCCCAGCGCTGACAGTTGGCGTGCCAGTGTCTGGCGCGGTGGTTGGCGTCGGAGCGGTATTCACGCCTGGCGTAAAGAAAGTCTGCGCGGCCGGAGAGCCGGGATAATTCGTCGTGACATCCACGACGACCGGCTGGCCCGGGTTCGGGTCGTTGAAGTTGAACGTCACGGTCGCATACCCATCGGCGCCAGTGCGCGCGGTGAAATTCTGATTGATGGGGCCGCCAACACTCACGTTCACCTGAACGCCAGCGGGCGGCGGATGGCTTGGCCCCTGCATAGACTGGTCTTGTATCCGGCAGACGACGTAGATGGTGACCGTGTCATTCAGGTTCGGGGAGAAGTTCGATGGCCACGCGCCAACCGTGAACCCCGGAAACTTCGGCGTCGGCGTCAGATTGGACGTATTGGGTGTTGGGATGAGGATGGTATTGCTTCCCCCCGAACTCGCGGAACTAGGCGCCTGGCAGGCAACCAGAGAGACCGCGATAATGCCGAGGGCAATCATCAGCAGCGCAAATCGTTTTGCCTGAACAGGCATGATCCTTCCCTCACTTCCATCCCAATGAGTAGTATGCGCATACGTCGCAGACAGACAGAGGCAATGCCAGAATATTCAATGCTCATGAGAATAAGGCGAACGCGGGTACAGTATAGCAGCCCGTGAAAACGAGAGGCAAGACGCGGGCCAATCGGGCTAGATGCCTAAGCAGGAAACAACCCTCGTAGTAGCTGCACAAGATATTATTGTAATTTCTTCGGTTTCTGAAGAGATTCCAATCGAGCGCTCTTGCGGCGCGGTGTACTTGCGTGCTATATGTTATGTCATAGTGCGCCTGGCAGGTGTAGTCAGCGGATGTCGAGGAGTCCATGGGTCAGTCAGGATCTGGAGGGAGCGCGCAAGATGGCGAGTCGAGCGAGCATGTCGATGCTAGGGATGCCCGACCCGACTTCGACCGCGAAACGCGCAAAGGGATTCCAGAAATTGTGCTGGCTGGGGTGAAAACCGACGAACAGGTGCTCTCCATTGTACGGGCGTTTGTTTCAACAAATGGCCGCGCGGTGGTGACGCGCCTGCGCGCTGGGACACTGGCTCTTCTTCACACGGAATTCCCTGGGCATGTGGATGCGCGACCGGTTGCCCGCGCGGCCGCGATCCATGCGCCTGATTATAGACGCCCACTGACTGGGGGGCATGTTGGTATCCTGACCGCCGGCACCAGTGATATTCCCGTTGCCGAAGAAGCACGGCTGGTGGCCGAAGAGATGGGATGCCAGGTGTCAACGCTCTTTGATGTGGGTGTGGCGGGGTTACACCGCCTGTTTTCGCCGCTGCGCGAGCTACTGGCCAGCGATGTCGCGGTGCTGGTGGTATGCGCGGGGATGGATGGCGCACTGCCGAGTGTCGTCTCGGGGCTTTCGCCAGTGCCAGTGATTGGTGTTCCCACCTCCATTGGCTATGGCGCGGGCGGGAAGGGGCGCGCTGCATTGCTGGCGATGCTGCAAACGTGTGCGCCGGGGCTGACTGTTGTCAACATCGACAACGGAGCCGGAGCCGGAGCCACCGCTGCTCTCATCGCCAATCGTCTGGCAACTGCCCGACAGGCTGCTCTCCGCGACGCATCGAATCGGTCGGGGGAGGAGTGACGCATCAGCGTCGTATGGAGCGTCGGGTAGGGGGTCTGCCGGTTGAAAGCACTACAGCGTCGTTCCGTATGGCGCGTAGTATACGCGGGCTGGCGTGAATCCTGCGTATCGGCAGGGTATATTGCCGCCGACCGCTGATCTCTCTCATGATCGGGAGAGCAGGCAGGTCGAGGCATTGAGTCGTTTTCCAGAGCGCAACAACTGTTGAGAAACAAAGAGGTGCAACACTATGGCAGCCAGCAAGCGAGGACCAGAACCCGGTTCCGACAAGGCGAAACACGGTGGCCAGGCGGTTCGTGAGAAGTATGGCCCCGAGTTCTACTCCCGGATTGGCAAAAAAGGCGGCGAGGCAGTCAAGCAGAAGCTCGGCTCGACCTTCTACGCCGAGATAGGCAAGAAGGGCGGCGAGTCAACCAAGCGGCAACAAGGCGCCGAGTTCTACTCCCGCATCGGCAAGAAGGGCGGCGAGCGTGGCCGCGGCACTCCCAAGCAGCAGCGTAGCCACTAAGGCGCATCTTGCCCTATGAACGCAGAATATCGCTGAAGAAACGGCGTCGGGTCGCACTGGCGTCGTTTCTTGGTGTGTTCTTGATTATGTTCCTGCGCCTCGCTCCCTCTGTGCGACGGGCAGAAAGCGCAAAATAGCGTATCGACGCTATGCGATTTGTCGACAACTCTCCTCCAAAAAACTCCTACTTTACGACCGGCCAGTTTCCTGTACAATGGGTACGACATCGGCACGGTGTCGATGTCGCTGGTTGGCACGAATCTGCCAGGTCAGCCTGTCCCCCTCTCATCGGGGCGCAACGGAGCGCTTCGCCTCAGTGCATGAGTTCTTGGAGGTCTGTCACATGGGACATCGTAGCGCGCATTACTTCCTGTGGTTCATCTTGTTTGGTCTTATCGCTGGCGCTGCCAGTCTTTTCAGCAAGGACCATTCAATCGCTTCTTCGGAGGCGATCTGGCTCTTGGTCAGTGGCGTGTTGGGCATCCTGGTGACGCAGAAGTGGCTCAACGATGGCAAGTTCGCCCAGATTTACGATTTCATCATCGGCGTCATCTTCACGCTAGCGGGCTTGGTGGCTCTGCTCCAGATATTTGCTTCTAATCTCGTCTCAGGCCTCGGCTCCCTGCCAGGAGGGCTGGTTACCAAGACGACTATTATTGGGCTGAGCCTGGGGCTTCTGCCTGGGATTGTCCATCTGGTGCTGGGACTTCAGTCACTCAACCACGGGTTGCGCAGCGGCAAGTAGCAATCGCCCATATCAGAAAACCCTCCCTGGCGAGCAGAATCGACCGGGGAGGGTTTCTCGTGCGCTGAATATGAGCAGTAGTGCTGCGAATTAATCCTTCGCTTCCGGTGTTGTTGTGCCTGCCGCGACGGGCTGCGCATCGAGCGCGCGCGCCAGAATCTCCGCGATATCTTCGACGCCGAAGTGGTCCTGCGCCTCGACCGCTTTGATGCCGTCCTCGAACATCGTGATGCAGAACGGACATGCCGCCGCCAGCGCCTCCGCGCCGGTATCGAGCGCCTCCTGCACGCGCGTGTTGTTGATGCGCTTGCCGATCTTCTCCTCCATCCAGACACGCCCGCCGCCGCCGCCACAGCAGAACGACCGGTTGCGGTTGCGCTGCATCTCGGTGACGCCGTTGCTGCTAATCACGTTGAGCACCCGGCGTGGCTCGTCGTAGATATCGTTCCAGCGGCCAATGAAGCACGGATCGTGGTAGGTGAGCTTGCGCGGATCGAAGCCCTCTGGCAGCTTGAGCTGGCCGCTGCTGATGAGCCGGTCGATGAACTCGGTATGGTGGATGACCTCGAAGTTGCCGCCAAGCTGCGGGTACTCATTCTTGATCGTGTTGAAGCAGTGGGGGCAGGTCGCCACCACCGTCTTCACGTCATAGGCGCGCCCCGGCGGGACACCGACACCGCTATAGGCGGTATGGCCGTTTGCCGAGCCGTTGGAGCCGTTGGAGCCGTTCTGGCCGTTCGCGCTGGCGGTGGCTTCTTTGCCAAAGCCGTAGCCGTTGAGCACCTCGATGTTCTGCTGCGCGAGCATCTGCCAGAGATATTCGTTGCCGATGCGTCGCGCCGGGTCGCCGGTGCAGCTTTCCTCTGGGCCGAGGATGCCGAACCTGACGTTGGCGTGCTGCATCACTTTGGCGAAGGCCGTGGCGACCTTCTGGTTGCGTTGGTCGAAGGAACCCATGCAGCCGACCCAGTAGAGCACGTCCACCTCGGGGTCCTGGGCGAGTGTTGGCACGTTGAGCGCCTTCGCCCAGTCGGCGCGCGTGTCGTTCGAGATTTCCCACGGATTGGCGTTGCGCTCCAGGTTGTTGAAGAGCGGCGTCACCTCTTGCGGGAAGCTGCTCTCCTCCATGACCAGAAAGCGGCGCATATCGTCGATCTTCTGCACGTGCTCGATGGAGACCGGGCAGATTTCGACGCACGCGCCACAGTTGGTGCAGGCCCAGAGCGACTCCTCCATGATCAGCCCGCCGACCATTGGCTCGGTCTTGGCGCGCTCCTCGGCTGCCTCCGCGCTGACGAGCATTATGCCGCCAGCGGCGAACACCTCCTCTTTGACCGCCAGGATGATCTCCTTCGGCCAGAGCGGTTTATCGGTGGCCAGCGCGGGGCAGACGCTATTGCAGCGTCCACACTCCGTGCAGGCATAGCCGTCGAGCAGTTGCTTCCAGGTGAACTGGTTAATCTTGTGGACGCCGTAGTCCTCGCGCTCCTCGATATTGGGGATAATCTGGAGCGCGCCCTTTGGCTGGTAGCTCTTGAAGAAGACGTTGAACGGCGTCGCCAGCAGGTGCAGGTGCTTCGAGTTCGGGATGTAGATCAGGAAGCTCAGCACCACCAGCACGTTCGCCCACCATGAGACGCTCAGCAGCGCGGTAGCGGCGCCCGGTGACATGCCGCTCCAGGCCTGGCCGACGAGCGCGCCGAAGGGTGTCCACACCTCGCCGGCAGTGGCGATATAGGCGAAAACCTCGAAGAAGAAGAGCGAGACTAGCACCAGCATAATCAGGCCCAGGATGATGAAGGCATCCACCGGACTATGCGACTGGCTCTGCAACTGTTTTGGCCGCAAGACCAACCGCCGGAAGGCGAAGATGAGAAGTGCGAGAAACGCGGCGAAGATGAAGAAATCGAGCAGGACGGCAAAGATGGGGCTGCCGATAATGGGCAGCTCGAAATGGAATCCCATCGCCCAGAGGTTGAGCGCGTCGAGCTGGATGATGATGAAGCCCCAGAAGGTAAAGAAGTGGGCGATACCCGGCAGAGGGTCGCGTAGGACGCCGCGCTGGCCGAGCACCATCAGCATGAAGAATTTGACGCGGTCGCCCAGGTGGTCGAAGCGGTTCTCCGGCTGGCCGAGTCGTAGCAGATTGACCAGCTTGCGAATGCGGAGCAGGAAAGCCACCCAGGCGGCCACCAGCACCACACCAAAGAGGACCGAGACGATGACGTTGTCGCCCGTCGGCCAGATTGCGGGGTGACCCATGGCAGTCGCTCCTTTGCCAGAATATGGGATGAAATCAATAGGGCTGGCTGCTTAACGCCCGGCACACATGGCTGGCGGCTGAAGCCGCGCCTAAGGGTTGCTGTGCAACCGCAAAGCCTGCCTGCGCAGGCTCCATAAACCGACCCAGCCTGCCACAGACGCTCTGGAGGCCGCGGAGGCGGCCTTTGCGGCGGCCCGCAGGGACGCCCTTAGCCGCGGCTTCAGCCGCCAGGCGTTCTGCTGCCGCGAGTTCGCTAGCTGCCCTTGCGCGCCTTGACCAGCGCCGTTAGCTGTGGCACGACGACGTTCAGGTCGCCGACGATGCCCAGGTCGCAGAACGAGAAGATCGGCGCGTCTTTGTCTTTGTTGATGGCGATAATCAGGCCCGATGTACCCATACCCGCCTTATGCTGCACCGCGCCCGAGATGCCGCAGGCGATATAGACCGTCGGCTTGACCGTCTTGCCTGTCTGGCCCACCTGATGCGCGTACGGCACCCAGCCAGCGTCCACGGCGGCGCGCGACGCTCCGACGCTGGCTCCCAGCGCCGTCGCCAGGTCTTCTATCTGTGCGAAGCCTTGCGGGCCGCCGAGCCCACGCCCGCCGGAGACGACGATCTGCGCCTCTTCGAGCTTGGCGCGGCTGGCTGCGGGCATCCAGATGTCGTGGCCGTCGGGCGCCTTGCCCAGATGTCCGGCTTCTGCCGCGCCTTCCGTGCCAAAGGGGCCAGAGACCTTCGCGCCGTTGGCCGGGGCCGCGGGCGCTGGCACACTCTCGACGTTGGCGGCGCCACCAACGCGATTCGTTGGGAAGGCGTTCGGGCGGGCGCCGAGCAGCCGTGTCCCCTCGCCCTGGAACGCCATTTTGACGGCCTGCGAGCCACCGAAGGCGGGGACGGTCATCATGACCTCGCCATTCTCGATGGCGACATCGCCAACATTATATTCGATGCCCAGGCCAAGCCGCGCCGCCAGCCGCGCCGCGACATCGCGCCCAAAGTTGGTGCCGCCAAAGAGCACCAGTCGCGGCTGATGCTGCTGGATGAGCGATGCCAGCGCCTCCACATGTGGCTGCGTCAGATATTCGTCGTAGACGCTGCCCTCAGAGGCGTAGACCGTCTGCACGCCGCACGCGCCCAGGTCAGCCGCGGCGGCCTGTGTGTTCGTCCCAAGCGCGATGGCTGCGGACGATCCGCCCAGCGCGCCAGCCAACTCGGCGGCCTTGCTCGCCAACTGCAGCGAGATGCTTGCCAGCTTGCCGCTGTTGATTTCCGCCAAAGCCCAAACGTCGTTCGCCATCGTTAAAGCACCTTCTGTTCCGCGAGGAAGGCCACGACACGCTCGGCGCCGCCGTCGTTGCCCATGTAGATCTCGCCCTTACGCTGCGTCGCGATCTTCTCCGCGCTGAGCGCCTTCTCACCAGACGCGCCCGTGCCGACCTTGCTGGCATCGATGCCAAGGTCTGCCAGGCTCATCGTGTCGATGGGCTTCTTCTTCGACTGCATGATGCCCTTCATCGAAGGATAGCGCGGCTCGTTGATGGACTTCATAACGCTGACCAGCGCGGGCGTCTGGGCCTCGACGACGGTATAGCCGACCTCCGCCGCGCGCTCGATCTTCGCGGTCGTGCCGTCGATATCCAGCTTGGTGGCGAACGAGAGCAGGGGCAGCCCCAGCAGTTCGGCGACCGCGCTTGGCACGATGCCACCGTACGAGTCAGCGGCGGCGCTGCCGAAGAGCGCCAGATCGAAGCCGATATGTTGCATCGCGGCTGCCAGCACGCGCGCGGTGGCCACAGCGTCTGATCCAGCTAGCGCCGCGTCTGTCACCAGCACGCCACGGTCGGCTCCCATCGCCAGCGCCTTGCGGATCGTGTCGGTGGCGGTGTCTGGCCCCATGCAGAGCACGATGGTCTCGCCACCGTGTTTCTCCTGCTGGCGCAGCCCCTCCTCGATGGTGTATTCATCGAATGGGTTGATAATCGCGTCCTCTTTGCGCCGCTCCAGACGCATATCGGCGCCGAAGCGTTTCTCCGCCGTGGTTGACGGCGTCTCCTTCATGCAGATAACAATCTTCACCAGGTCGTACCTCCAGATGCCGCTAGCGGCCTGCGCGGGAGTATCAGCGGCCAGCACGCAGTCGCGGGTCACCGAAACAGTCAGGTGTTAGCTGGGCCGCTCACGCGGCGATGAGTCGAGCGGTGGGTCGCCGACTGGTAGGGCAGGTATGAATGCCGATGGCATGAGCGCCGAAAGCATACGAGACGAACGCCCTTGTCCGCTCAAGACAAATCATTGGAATTGTAGCTGGGCCGGGAATAGCCTGTCAATGTGTAGCTAGCTGACGCGCCGGGTCGTGAGGTGGTTCACCGGCTGCCATTCTCCAGATACGGCATGCTCATGTCGGTTGTGGTGAGGCCTGTGGCGCCGCATAGTATCTCTTCTGTCCCATTGGACAGGGTTTCGTGGCAAAGTCAGGTGGTACGATATCCTTCATACACTAATGAGAAACGTGATACCGTGACAGAGCACAGATTGTGACATTTCCGTGAGGGTGGGGGCCACATGGGGAGCGTGCGCGCCTGGATCAGTGGGCGGAGGTCGACGTTGCCGCACTATTCGCGTAACGTCAACCTGATCCTCCTTTATACGTTGGGCAAAGGATTGCAGATCTTCATTGCCCAGGTTACCACCAATCTTTATGTCTTTAGTCTCAACTACCCCAAGGAGTTCATCGGGTTGTTCACCGCGATGCCTGCGATTGCAGCGCTCTTCGCGGGGATTCCTCTTGGGTTCCTGGCCGACCGTATCGGGCGCAAGCCGCTGCTGCTGATAAGTGGTGTGCTCAACCCGCTAGCGCTGGTCGCGATTGGCCTGAGCACTTCGGCGCCCTCACTGCTGATTTTCAGTTTCTTGAATGGTGTGTTCGGTTCCGCCTATTGGGTGACTATTCTGCCCATACTCACCGAAAGCACGAGCGACGATGAACAGGTTGGCGTGCTGGCGGTGAACAGTTTTCTGTTGCTAGGCGTTGGCGCCATTGGCAGCCTCATTGGCGGTATCATCCCAGAGGCTATTTCACTGATTATCCATCAGCCAGCGCTCTCGCCGGTTCCGTTACGCTTTGGCTTGCTGGCGGCCGCCATCGTCACGTTTCTGCCGGTTCTTCCGCTCTTCACGCTCGACGCCTTGCCGTCGTCACGCACGAGAGTCGATGAGGCTACCTCTCCTGCGCCCGTGCCAGATACGGCTGCGCCCCATGCTGAGCCTGTGCCACAACCCGCGCCCGCGCCACAGCGGATGGAACGGAAGGCGTTAGTTGTGTTGTTTGTGAAGCTGCTGCTGCCCGATATGCTCGCAACGACGGGTGAAGGCACGGTCGTGGGTCTGCTCCAGCTCTACTTTGTGATTAAGTTCAACATGCAGCCTGGTTCGCTGGGGGCGCTCTTTACGCTGGCGGGCCTGATCGGCGGGGCGACCGCACTCAATGCGCCGCGTATCGTGCGCCGCTGGGGCAAGCTCCGCACGGCGACGACGATGGAGTATCTCAGCGCGCCCGCGATGCTGCTCACTGGGTTCGCGCCAGTGCTACCGTTGGCTGCCGCAGGCGAATTCTCACGCATTGTGCTGCGGGGCCTCTTCGATCCCACATACGCCTCATTCACGATGGATCAAGTTTCGTCGCGCTACCGGGCAACACTGAGCGGCTTCTATAGTGTTACCTGGAGTCTCGGTTTCGCCATTGGCCCGACGTTGGCTGG
>JAICKD010000546.1 GCA_025928125.1 Ktedonobacterales bacterium | reverse complement strand
CGGCAGGAAGCGGTCGATCAGGTCGGTGAACTCGTAGACGCCGCTGAAGTCGCGCTCGTCCAGCTTGAACTGCTCGCCCGGCAACTGGCGGTCGTCGGCGCCGATGCGGCGGATTAGCCGGTAGCGCTCGAAGGCGGCGAATGCCTGGTAGAATGCCCGCTGGTTGGCGCGCACGCGCTGGGCGGCGCTCGCCCGCACTGGGGCGGTTGTCTTAGCGCGGCTGGTGGTCGCCGTCGCTGCCGCGCCTGACGCGCTACGTTTGCGGCTGCGGGAGGTCGGCTTTTCCTCAACCAACTCCTCGTCATCCTCGGCGTCGGCCTCGCCACGGGTCGCCAGCGCCTCATTGATGAACGCCTCGTCGAAGCTGAGCCAGGGTGAGAGCCGCTGCCCCTCCTCGGCGACATAGCGAAAAAGTTCGGAGAAGCGGAAGACGGTGGCGGAGTCGCCCGCTTCGAGCAGGCGCACACTGCGATAGGCGCGAATCAGGCAGGCGTAGGCGGTCTGCTTGCGCGCGGTCAGCTCGAAGACATCGGCCACCAGCAGTTCGCGCTGGCGGGGCGCGGTCGGCCAGTAGGCGCGCGCCCAGCGTCCGAGCCGCAGTTCCAGCCGCGCGCCCAGCTCGTCCTCGAAGAAACGCTGCTCGGTGACGTAGTGCTGCGTGAGCCAGAGAAATTCGTCGGGCGACTCATCCTGCAGAATCGCTGCCTGCTCGATCAGCATGCGCCGCACCCGCCGCGCCAAATCCTGTTCGCGTTGTCCTGTATATGTCGGCATATGTGTTGTCTCTCCGGCTGATGGCGCTATTGATGTTGCTGGCGGCAATGCCTGGCGTGTGAATGCGGGCGGTTAAAACCGCGCCTGAACGGCCTCGCTCCGCTCCGCCACAAAACCTGCCTGCGCAGGTTTCACAGAGGCGCCTTGCGACCGTCGATCCGGTGGGATACGGTCTGGCGAGACCGCACGTTCAGCGCATTTGTCGCCAGCACGCGGGTACCGAACGGTCAGGATTAGCCGCGGCATTCATGCCGCGAAGCTGGAGCGCCACTTACTCCGGCCATTTATGGCCGAGAACGTACCAGCCTACCGTCCCGGTGGCGTGCCGCCCGCGTTGCGCCGACCGAGAATGCCAAAGGGCCAGCGCCGACCATTCTGCTCCGTTTGCCCAGCCTGCCCCGATGGCTGCTGATCGCTCAGCGGCGCGGTCTCCGGCGCGGCCAGTGGATGCGTCCCCGCCGAGCCAAGCGAGATGGCGGGCAGCGGGCGCGTGCTCTGGGTCGGCTCATCCTCCGGGCCGGACAGGTCTTCCAGCGGGACCGTGGCGGGCGCCTCACCCAAGACCTCAGGCGTCGTCGGCGAGGGACTCGTCGGAGCCTCGCGCGAGCGGATTCCGCTACCCATCCCGCCTCCACCACCAGCGGCCACCCGGCGCATCGGCACATCGCGGCTGCCGCTGGCAATCGCGCTCAACTGGGCGGCGGCCTCGCGGGCAACACGGGTCGCGTCGGCGGCCTGCTGGCGGGCGGCGGTCGTCGCGCTGAAGCGGTAGTTATCCATCTCGACCTCGAACCCCGGCCCAGCCACTACCACCCGCCGCGCCATCCCCGCGCCGGGCGCCTGAATCCGCAATCCCAGCCGTCGCAGCGGCGAACTATCGCGTGGCAGCCAGAGGAACGAGGCCAGCAGCCGCAGCTCATCCAGCGACTCGATGTAGCTCAGCCCCCCCGCCGAACCCGCCGCGATCAGCCGCTCGATCAGCCGGGCGCGCGCCTCCTCCAACTGGCGAATGCGCGGATCGTCGTCCGGCTGCCAGTTGTCGGGCGTCACCAGCACCGAGGGTGGCGGTGGCGGCGCGGGACGATGGCGCGGGCGGATCGACTTCTGCCAGATGTCTTCATCCACCAGCGGCAAGGGCGAGCCGCCGCGATGCTCTAGCCAGCGCTCCAGCCGTACCCCCGCGTCGCTGGCGGGCGGCGACTGCACCCAGAGTCCGGCATGCACCGCGCCCGAGGCGTTCCAGAGATAGGTACGCGCACGTGCCGTCGCCTCCGCGCCACCCTCGGCCAGATCGCGCGCGCGCCGCAACAGCGCCGTGATCGCCTGTGTCTGCTGCAGCCGGAGCGAGATCGCCGCGTGGATGCGCTCGGTCAGGTCCACCAGCGCCAGACTGATGAGCCGCGCGCCCTCGCGCCAGGAGCCGGGGCCGCTCTCCGCCATGAAGCGCTCGAAGTTATCGAGTTCGCGGACGACATCGCGCGCGACGGCGTCCAGGCGCTGGCGGCGCTCGTCCTCGGTCTCGCCCAGGCCAACGCTCCACTCTTCCTCGCGCTTGCGCAAGACATCCTGCAACTGGTGGACGTTCTCGCCCGCATGGCGCTCGTCGCGCAGGATTTCCAGCCGCTCGCGCACTTTGGCGGCGCCCTCGGACGCGACCCGGAAGAAGCGCTCGTGCAGCACGCCCAGGCGGTCGGCAATCTCCGCGAGAATTTCCGGGTGATCGCCGTCTACCCGCAGCGCGCGCAGTTCGCGGGCGAAGTCGCGCGACTCAGTGTTGATGCCGTGGAGCGCCTGGCGCAGCGACTGCCACGCCGAGTGGCAGCGCAGGGAATCGGCGTCTTCGTAGCCCAGTTCTTCGAGCAGGGTATCCAGCGCGGCGATGGCCTGGGCGAAGTAGTTGGCGCTGAGGCTAATATAGCGGCGACGCAGCGCGCGCTGAATCTCATCCCAATGGGGCAGAAAGACACGGAGCGACCGCGCCAGGGCATAGTCGCGCTCGACCCGCCGCCGCAGTCCATCGCGTTCGGCGCGTTCGGGGGCGAGGCCGCCATCGACCGCCGCCCAGCCCTCGAGTTGGCGCAGCACCTCGACGATCTCGGCGCGTGGGTCGTCGCCATTGGACTGGCCGCGATAGCGGAGAACGGCATCGAGGTCGGCGGCCAATTCGTCCACCGAGACGCCGACCCGCCCCTGCGCCTCCTGCTCGCGGAGCGACGCCACCAGAATCGAGCGGCGCATCTGGCGCGCGCCGCCTTCCTCGCCGACGAGGGCGCGCAGAAACTCTGGCGGCCCGGCGATTAACGCCTCGGCCGCCCGTGAGATTGCTTCTATGCGCTGTGCGTCGGTGGCCATTGTCTCATCCCCCGCGCCACGGCATTGCTGGCATTGCTCTGGACCGCGCCACACCTGCTCCCTCAGGCTCGTGGGG
>JAICKD010000575.1 GCA_025928125.1 Ktedonobacterales bacterium | reverse complement strand
GTGCTGGTTGATCTCTATATCGTCCTTGACCGCTTTCTGCCAATTGGCTCTCATCAGGAGATTCACACCCGCCCGCTTCTGTTTGTGGGTATCTTATTGATCGTCTTCGGTATCAGCTTCATCCTGACCGGCCTGCAGAGTGAGATGATCCGTCACTTCGCTTATCGCCCGGACGATGAGTACAGCATCAAACAGGTGCTCGACTGATGGCCGCGCAAAAACCATCGCGTCTCGCGGATAAACTTCAGCAGGCGGCCGGCTGGCTGCGCGCGCACAAGCGAGTGGTGCAACTCGTCGTGGTCGCGCTGATCCTGATTTTCCTTGTGTTGGGTGTTCGTTCGAGCTGGACGAAGCTCTCGCAGTATCAGTGGCACGTGCAGTGGGAGCTACTGGTAGCGGCGCTGCTGTTGTTTGTCGCGCAAGAGCTCACCTATGCGCTGATCTGGCGCGGCATTTTGCGACGCCTCGGGAGTGACCTCGACATCGTTTCCAGTCAGCGTATCTACCTGAGCGCGGAGTTCGTCCGCTACATTCCCGGTAATGTCTGGCATGTGTTCGCGCGCGTGTTTGGCGCGGAGAGTCGCGGCGTACCAAAACCAATCGGGCTGGCGAGTATGGTGATCGAGCTGGCCACCAAGATCACTTCCGCTGCCCTGGTCTTCGCGCTATCGCTGCTGTTCTGGCCCGATGTCACCGGGCTGACACGGGTCATACCGCGCGATGTCATCGTGGGCATCGGCCTTGTGGGCGTGCCACTGCTTCTCGTCGGGCTGCATCCGCGGCTGCTCCAGGGGGTGCTAAATCGCGGCTTGCGCACGATGCGACGCGAACCGGTGACGCTGGGGCTGCGCTATCGCGATCTCCTCGTCATCACGGGCTACTGGGCAATGAGCTGGGTCGTCGGAGGAGTTGGCTTCTATCTGCTGATCCGCTCGCTGACCAATACGCCATCGACGATTGTCGCGGTCGTGCTGGCCATCGGCATTAACGCGATGGGCTGGGACGTTGGCTTTCTTGCCATTCTGACCCCGAGCGGGCTGGGTTTCCGCGAGGCCGCCATCGCGGGGCTGCTTATCGCATGTGGTCTCGTCTCCGGCGCCGACGCCACTCTGGGGGTGGCGCTGGTCGTGGCGTTCATGGCGCGGCTGCTCACCACCGGCGCCGAATTGATCTGCGTGACCGCCGCCCACCTTGCTCCGGGAGGCATCCGGTTGCAGCCGCCAACCGCTGAGCCAGCGCCGGAGTCGTAGGAGGCGCCTCATGACTCCGACAGACACATCTGAGCCGGATGACTCGTCACGCACCCCATCCTCAGCGTCAGCGCCTCGCGGAGCCGCCAAATTCGTCTCCCACGTAACGTCTCAAGTAACATCTCATGTGGCGTCGCTGCGTGCGGCGGCCCGCGCGCGTTGGAATGCCCCACGGCTGCGCCCAGCGCGCCGCACTCTTGCGCGTCTGCTGGATCGCTATCCGCCGCTCTCGCCCACGCCAGAGGGCATCTGGCCGCGCGTCGCGCTCGGCATCGTTGGCGTGATGGCGCTGGCCTTTACCATCTTCTTCTCAGCGTATCTGTTCGCGCGGCACGACGCCTATATGACGCATGCCGAAGACCTCGGTATCATGGATCAAGCGCTGTGGAACACGCTCCATGGCGCGCCGCTCCACCAGACAATCTGCGACCGTGTCACCGACAACAATTGTCTTGGCGATATCTCGCGGCTCGCCATCCACTTCGAGCCGATTATGTTTCCGCTCTCGCTGCTCTATCTGATCGCGCCGTCCCCCAAAACGCTCCAGTTCGCGCAGGCGCTCATCGTCGCCAGCGGCGCCTTCCCCGCGTTCTGGATTGCGATGCGGCGGATGCGAAGTCCGTTTGCGGGCGTTGTCTTCGCGGCTGCCTACCTGCTCTTTCCTTCGCTACAAGCCGCCGTCACCGATGACTTTCACGCGGTGACGCTCTCGGCGGCGTTTCTGCTCTTTGCGCTCTACTTCATGCTGTCGCGCAATAATATCGGGCTGATTATCGCCTGCCTGCTCGCGCTCGCGACCAAGGAGGAGATACCGCTCGATGTCGCGCTGATCGGCCTGAGCATCGTCATGCTTCAGCGTCGCGTCCGCCTCGGCTGGGGGATCATAGCGCTCGCGCTGGTCTGGCTGGTGGCGGAGCTTGCGATTATGCACCTCGCCAGCCCGCTGGGGCAGTCCCCGACGGTTGCCCGCTACTCGCAGTTCGGCGACTCGCCGGGGCAGGTCGCGCTCTATGTGCTGACGCATCCGGTCCAGGCGGTGCGCGACTATATCTTATCGCCAGATCGCATCGTGTATCTGCGTACGCTGCTTGCGCCGCTGGCCTATCTGCCACTGTTTGCTCCCCTGACACTGCTCATTGCCGTACCCGCGCTGGCGATCAATATGCTGAGCAACTACGCGCCGATGTACTCTGGCATCTACCAGTACAACGCTGAGATTGTCCCGGTGCTTATCGTTGCCGCTGTCGAAGGTGTAGCGGCGCTCGCGGGTCTGGGAGCCTGGGCTGGCGCTCGGGTGCGTCCAAGGCTTTCAGCGCACACGCTCCGGTGGCCGCGGTGGCCGCGGTGGGTGGCGCGGATTCCGCTCCGGCGGACGCTGATGGTGGCGCTGACGTTGCTGGTGCTGCTGTTTGCGCTTCGGGCGCAGCGCGATCACGGCTACACGTCGCTGGCGAAGGGGTTTGCCTGGCCGGTCGTCACGGCGCATGCGCGACTGGCCGACACGATTATCGCGCGGATCCCGCCAGATGCTAGCGTCTCGGCGCAGACCGATCTCGTTCCGCATCTCAGCCAGCGCCATCACATCTATCTCTTTCCCGATCATATGCAGGACGCCGACTACGTTTTTCTGGACGTGACGGGTGGACTGTATCCACAGAGTCTGGCGGTGCGGGCCTACATGGATCAGGCGCATAGCTTGCTGACCGGTGGCAAGTATCATGTGGTCGTGGCCGATGACGGCTATCTGTTGCTGGCGAAAGGGCGCGGGCCAGTGCTCGATCCGGCTGACCCCTGGGG
>JAICKD010000094.1 GCA_025928125.1 Ktedonobacterales bacterium | reverse complement strand
GAGGTCGATTACGTCGTCGTCGGCGTTGGCTCGGCGGGCGGCGTGCTGGTCCAGCGTCTCGCGCGGGCGGGCTTTCGCGTCGTGGGCTTCGACGCTGGCCCGTTCTGGGATACCGAGCGCGACTGGGTGAGCGACGAGGCTGGCTCGCACAACCTCTACTGGAATGACCTGCGTATCACTGGCGGAGCGAACCCGCTCGCCTTCGGCGCCAACAATAGCGGCAAAGGCGTTGGCGGCGGCTCGGTCCACTGGGCTGGCTTCACGCCACGCTTCCATCCCTCCGACTTTCGCGTCTATTCCGAAGACGGCGTTGGCGCCGACTGGCCCATCTCCTACTGGGATATCAAGCCGTATTACGAGCTATTGGAGCGCGAGATTCCCGTGGCTGGCCCAGCGAACTACCCCTGGGGCGATCCACATGGCTACCCGTATGGTCCGCACCCCCTAGGCGGCGTCGGCGATGCGCTGGTGCGTGGCTGCACGAAGCTGGGTATCGGCGTGGTGGCGGGCGGCCCGGTCGCCATCAACTCCGGCTCGCATGGCGACCGCCCGCACTGCATCTACCGCGGCTTCTGCATCCAGGGTTGCAAGGTCGGCGCGAAACAAAGCACGCTTATCAGCCACGTACCCGATGCGATTCGCTACGGCGCGGAGATACGCGCCAACTGCATGGTCAGCCAGATCATCATGGGCAAGGAGGGGAAGGTTACCGGCGTCCGCTACTTCGACGCCGATGGCGAGGAGCGGGAACAGCGGGCCAGAGTGGTCATCGTCTCGGCATACAGCATCGAGACCCCTCGCCTGCTGCTCAACTCCGCCTGTCCCGGCTTCGAGCAGGGGTTGGCGAATTCGAGCGGCGTGGTTGGCAAATACCTGATGGCACAGGCGGGCAACGTCATCATGGGGCGCTTCGATGAGCCGGTGCGCATGTACAAAGCGCCTCCCGCGCACGCGCTCACCGAGGCGTTCTACGAGACGGACCCCGCGCGCGGCTTCGCCCGTGGCTTCGCGATTCAGACCGTCGGCCCGCTGCCCATCGCCTTCGCCAAGCAGATGATGGTCGCCAAAGGCGCCTGGGGCTGGGGGCTGCGCAAGGTGATGATGGACTACAACCACTGGGCGGCCTTCGGCTTCCTGGGCGAGATCCTCCCCTGGGAGGCTAATCGCGTCGAGCTGGCCGACGAGACCGATCAGTACGGTCTGCGCGTCGCCAAAATCACCTTCAGCCTGCACGAGAACGACAAGAAGCTGATCGCGTGGGGCAAAAACAAGACGATGGAGGTGATGTACGCGGCTGGCGCGGAGGAGGTCGTCGAGGAGCCACGCTATGCCCATCTCATCGGCGGAGCGCGCATGGGCAACGACCCTCACACTTCGGTGGTGGACAGCTTTGGCCGCTCCCACGATATCCCCAATCTCTTTCTCTGTGACGGGAGCATCTTCCCGACGCAAGGCTCGGCCAATCCCGGCCTGACCATCCAGGCGCTCGCCGCGCGGACCGCGGACTACCTGATTGCGGAGGGCGACGCGGTCATGTCGCGCAACGGGCGGCTCCACGAGGTCCCGCCGATTCGCTACGATCTCTCGCCCCGTGGCGTCTCAGGTCGTGGCATGCCGCGCGTCAAGTCGAGCGCGCATGGCGTCAACATCGGTCTCGGTGGCCTGGCCATCGGCAACGACGACTAGCAATTAGCAAGGGCGCGGCACACGATGACGGACCAACGACAACAAACACACAAGGAGCAGTTGAGCAAACATAGCCGCGAACAGGGCAACCAGACGGCCAAAAGCAGCGCCCACTCTCGACAGCTCGACTATTCGACCCATATCAGCGATATTCGCGATGCGATTACCGTCAAGTATAACCAGGTCTTCCTGCTGGCGAACAGTGTGGGTGATATTCGCCCCAAGGACCACGGCTATGGGATGTATTTCCGCGATATGTGCTATCTCGATCAGATGGAGCTTCGGCTGCAAGGCCAGCCAGGGGTGCCATTGCTCGCCGACGCTTCGGCGGGCAACCGGGCGGTCTACGAGTTGACGAATCCACGGCTTCAGCTTCCTGATGGGCGCATTCTCTCGAAAGAGCGGCTGAGTGTCCGCCGCGTCGTCTCGCTCAGGGAAGATGTAACGCAGACGATTGAGATCAACAACCTCGATCAGGTCGCGGTCACCCTGGACGTGGAGTTGCGCTTTGGCAGCCACTTTACCGACATGTTCACCATCCGCGGCTCCAAGCCGGGCAAGCGAGGTACGCTCCAGACGCCTGCGACGCACCGGGGACGGGTCGTGTTGAAATATGACGGCGCGGATAACCACACGCGCACGACGACATTGCGCTTCTCGCCCACGCCCGACGCGCTTGACGAGCAGCGAGCGCTCTATTCCATCTCACTCAAACCAAACGAGATGGCAAAAATCGTTGTCTCTTATGAGCTGGAAGACGAGGACCAGCAGGGAAACGAAGAAGGAGCGGGCAAACATACTGATAAGACAGGCGCCGGGAAGCATGCGTCGTTCTCCGAGGAGCTTGCGCAGACCCCAACCATCGAGACCAACAACGCCCTGTTCAACCGCGCGCTGGCCCGGTCGCTCAACGATCTGCGCATGCTGGCCACCGCAAACCTGAGCGACCTCTATCTCGCCGCTGGCATTCCCTGGTATGTCGCGCTCTTTGGCCGCGATAGCCTCATCACCGCCTTCGAGACACTGGCCTATCATCCCGCGCTCGCGAGAAGCACGTTGCTACTGCTGGCCCAATATCAGGGAACTCGACACAACGCCTTTCAGGACGAAGAGCCGGGCAAGATATTACATGAGCTGCGTGTGGGGGAGCGGGCCAATCTGCGTGAAGTGCCGATGATTCCCTATTACGGGACCGTGGACGCCACGCCGTGGTTCCTCATCCTCCTGGCCGAATATGTCCGCTGGACGGGCGATCTTGCGCTCTTTCACCAGTTACGGGAGAATGTCAACCGGGCGCTGAAATGGATGGACGCGAACGAGGCGGACGCCGAGAACATCGCGGGCTACCTGACCTATGGCTCGCGGTCCGAGAAGGGATTGCTCAACCAGGGTTGGAAGGACTCGGATAATGGCATCGTCAATGCCGACGGCTCGATCTGCCAGCCCCCCATCGCGCTCGTCGAGGTGCAGGGCTACGCCTACTATGCGCGACGAGCGCTGGCCCGGCTATTGGATGCTACCGGCGCCCATGCCCACGCGGCGCATCTGGAACAGCAGGCGGCAGACCTGAAGCAGCGCTTCAACGATGACTTCTGGCTCGGCGGCGATACGGGCTACGCGCTCTGCCTGCAACGCGGTCGCCGGGCCTCCAGCGCGGTCGCCTCGAACCCCGGACAGACCCTGTTCACTGGCATCGTGCCGCAGGAGCGCACGCAGGCCATCGCCGAGCGGCTGATGAAGGACGACATGTTTTGTGGCTGGGGTGTCAGAACGCTCTCCGCGAAGGAGAAGGCCTATAATCCGCTCGATTATCAGACGGGATCGGTCTGGCCGCACGACAACGCGCTGATCGCCCTCGGCATGCGGCGACAGGGATATATCCAGCAGATGGACGCCATCTTTACTGGCATCTTCCAGGCGGCGACCCATTTCCCCGAGTTCCGGCTGCCCGAAGTCTTCGACGGCTTCAGCATGGACAAGTACCCGCGTCCCGTCCACTATCCCGTGGCGTGCAGTCCGCAGGCCTGGGCCGCTGGCGCGCTGCCCCTGCTCTTGCAGACGGCGCTCGGCCTCGAGCCAGACGCGCTGACTCAGACACTGCACATCCACCGGCCGCATCTCTCAGACTGGCTCACCAGCGTCACCGTGCGCGGCCTGCGGATCGGCGACTCAACGGTTGACCTGCAATATCGCAAGGAGCAGGGTGTTACGCTGGTGGCGGTCCTCGCCCACAGTGGACCAGTGAACATCTCTGTCCAGTACTGACAACGTGTTTGGCAACGCGCCGATAGACCCCGACGTGGGGAGATGAGCAAGATAGAAGAAGATTTTTTCGGGTAAGCAGACTATGCTGTTCGTGACGAGCTATCGATGCCCGCTCGATTTAGCCGGTGAGAGGAAGCGGTTGACGCAGGACCACTCCCACGATGGACCCGCGCTAACGCCGTCAGTACCCGTGTCCTGCCCCTCTGGATTATCAACTTGCCGGTGTGCTATTCTAGAAGTATTGTTCTAGGAGACGTGGGCTGTCCCTCGTGCCTCACGTCTCCAGACGTCTCTTGGCCAGGCGGAGTCGTCGGGACACACCACATGCTTCCCGGCTTTTCCCACTGAAGGAGAGGAATAATGCCCACTCGCGCTGAGATTCTGGACACCCTTGCGGCGTCGCAGACGCAGGTTCTGGCGTTTTTTCAGGGGCTAAGCCCGCATGATCTGGGGCGCCCGGCCACGGCGAGTGACATTCCCGGAGCCGCTCCGTGGCGCGCCAAGGACCATTTGGCGCACCTGGTGAAGAACGAGCGCAACATCCAGCAGTTGCTGCGCCGCGCGCTTGCCGGCGAGCCGCGAGACGCTTTCCTGCGGAGTCAATATCCGGAGGGAATGCCGCTGCCGACCATTTTGGGCGATTGGGACGCGCTGACCCCGGAGGAGCAGGAGCAGTTGGAGCGGGCCGTCGGCCAGATCAATCAAGCCTATGTGAACGGGCGCCAGGACGACAGTTTGGAGATGCTGGTTGCGGAGTTCCAGGCGGCGCGGCAGGACACCGTGGATCTCCTGAGTCAGTTCACCGATGAGCAGTTGGACGCAATGGTACCCACAGTCGTTGGTGAGGCGACCGCCAGCGACATCCTTGCCGGGAGAGCAGGGCATGCGACCGAGCATATGACCGCGATTGAGGAAGGCTTGCGTCAGAGCGTGTAGAGATGGAGATGTGGCCAGCGTCTGTACTCTACGCACGTGATAGCATAGAGGCCGTCAGCCGTAATTGTAGTGATGAGAAGAGGTATCGTGAAAATTCTGCTCACTTCCGCTGGCATCAAGAACACCAGCATCCAAAATGCGCTGGTTGACCTGCTGGGCAAACCGATTGCCGAGTCGAACGCCCTCGTCATTCCCACCGCGATCTACCCGTTCCCTGGCGGCGCCTACATGGCCGGTCGGCTGATCCGCGGAGAATCTGCCAGCCCCTTGGCTGGATTGGGGTGGAAGTCGTTGGGAGTGCTGGAGCTGACCGCGTTGCCCAGCATCGATGACGAGGCCTGGATTCCCACGGTCCGGGAGGCTGATGCGCTGCTGGTTTGGGGCGGCGATCCCCTGTTTCTGGCCCACTGGATGCGACAGTCGAGACTGGCGGACCTGTTGCCATCGCTGCGGCCAGAGGCGGTCTACGTGGGGGTGAGCGCCGGGAGCATGGCGGCGACCAGCGCCTTCAGCGAGACCTACCTTGATCCGCCCAGGGGCGACGTTGAGGCGCTCGCGTCGGAAGACATCGTATTCGCCACACCCCAGGGAGACATCAACAGGATCCTGGTCACGGCTCAGGGAGTGGGACTGGTTGACTTTGCGGTGATTCCACACCTGGATCACGAGGATCACCCGGACGCTTCCCTGGCCAACGCGGAAAAGTGGGCTGCGAGAAACCCCGTGCCAACGTACGCAATCGACGATCAGACCGCCATACGAGTGGTCGACGGCGCCGTCGACGTCATCTCCGAGGGCCACTGGAAGCTGTTTACCCAGGAGTAGGCTAGATACGTCGGTGTGGCGTCGAACCGAGCATGCCGCACCTGGTGTGGAACTGCCTGTACCAATCACGCTACGGACCAAACGCCACCCTTCATCGGCGACGACGAATAGGGCAGCCGCCCTCCGTCGTATCTCCTCGCCATATCGGTGATAGGATGATTCAGGGTACTTGGCCGCGAACAAGCAGCGTGCCACGTTGTGACTGGCCTGGACCTATCCCCGGGAGGAGAAGCGCGATGGAGACGATGCACACCCTCTACGAGCGCGCGCCCGCGCCCGCGAACACACTGCCGCCCGAGCTAGCCACCGCCTACGATGGCGGGCTAGTCGTGCCAGATGGCCTGCCGGGGGAGCGCCCCTATGTGCTGGTGAACTTCATCGAGACGCTCGACGGCGTCATCTCCTACACCCAGCCCGGCGAGCCGTTTCAGGGAACCGTCGGCGGTAAGAGCGACATCGACCACATGGTAATGGGGATTCTGCGGGCGCGCGCCGATGCTGTGATCTTCGGCGCTGGCTCGCTGCGTGAGGATAAAGGCCACATCCATACACCCGCGTTCGTCTCCCCGCCGCAGGCTGAGGCATACGCCGCCATGCGCGCCGCGCTGGGCAAGGGCGAGACCCAGCCGCTGAGCGTGGTGATGAGCGCCAGCGGCCAGATTGACCTCGACGAACGCACCTTCCACGCGCCTGATCTACGTGTCGTTGTCGTGACGACGGCCGTGGGCGCGGAGCGGCTACGTGGTGAGACCTTGCCAACTGGCGTTGAGGTGCGCGCAGTGGATAGCGCAGCAGATGGCACGGTAGATGTGCTGGCGATGCTGCGGCTGCTGGCGGAGGACTATGGCGTCCGGGTGGCGCTCAACGAGGGCGGCCCGCTGGTGCTGGCGTCATTCCTGGCGGCGGGCGCGGTCGATGAGCTATTCCTGACGCTCGCGCCGCAACTGGCCGGGCGGACAGCCGAGCGGCCCCGCCGGGCGCTGGTGGAGGGCGCCGCCTTCTCGCCAGCTGACGCCCCCAACGCGCGAGTCCTCAGCGTCAAACAGGCGGGCGACCACCTGTTCCTGCGTTACGCCATCGGGAGATGAGGTGCAGTCCCGGCCTTGAAAGGCCGGGGTAACGGCTGTGGGCGTGAACGCCCGAACGGGCGAGGTGGCCATTCATGGCCCGTTCTCACATACTCCGGCCATTTATGGCCGAGGGCATATAAGCTCAGTGGGTCGTGCTGCCCGATCCGCCGCTGAGTTGATTGAGCAGCTCCTGAGCGCGCTGGGCTCGCTGCTGATCCTGCTGCGCCACCATCTGGAAGAACTGCGCCGCCTCGTTATTGCCCGCCTGGCTGGCGTCGCGAATGTACTGATCGATCGCTTTGCTGCTCTTGCAGGCATGGTACAGCGTGCTCACCAGATCATACTGTAGATTCTGCAGGGGATCGTTGGCCTGTGTCTGTGGCTGGGCTGACGTACTGCGCTGCTGACCCATATTTCCCTGGCCGATACTGCTGGACATTGTTTTCAACTCCTTTTGTCCTCAAGAGAATACAACACCTCCGGGATTCCGCGAAGATGCGGCGGATGGCACTCCTGCCAGACCGCACAAGCTATGCCAGCGGACAACCCGGCGCTCCATCCCTGCCTGTTGCTCTGTCATCGTCGCGCCGCATACCCGCCCGGTGTATAATGCCGACGGTGATCGGAACGTTGCCCTCAGGCCGCGACAGAGATTGTCGTTGCAACATCAGACCCGCCTGGTCATGAGCCAGAGGAGATCACGATGGCAACCGAACCCAGCCTCATACCCCCCGATCTGGATGCTCACATCCGCGAGCAGATGGCCCGCTGGACCGTCCCCGGCGTCGTCGTTGGCGTCCTGCGCGATGGCGAACGCGAGACGCGCGCCTACGGCGTCACCAGCCTTGAGACGGGCTATCCCGTCCGCCCCGACACCCTCTTCCCCATTGGCTCCATCTCCAAGGTCTACACCGCCGCCCTCATCATGACGTTGGTAGACGACGGCACGCTCGACCTCGATGCTCCCGTCGTCACCTATCTGCCTGACCTCAGGCTTGCCGACGAGCGCGCCCGCGACACGATCACCCTCCGTCAGATGCTTACCCACCAGAGCGGCCTCTACGGCGACTACTACGACGATTTTGGTATGGGCGACGACGCCCTCGCACGTTGCGTCGCCAGCTTCCACACCCTGCGCCAGCTTACCGCCCCTGGCGAGCTGTGGGCCTACTGTAGCAGCGGCTTCATGCTCGCCGGTCGTGTCGCCGAAGTCGTCACAGGCCAGCCCTTCGAGACTGTCATGCGCGAGCGTCTCTTCTCGCCGCTGGGCCTCGCCCGCTCCTTTTTCTTCGCCCACGAGGCCATCGTCTATCCCGCCGCCGTCGGCCACGCCCTCAAGGCTCCTGGCGGTGATGAACACGAGGTCTGCCGCAGCTATCTGTTCGCGCGCAATGTCGCCCCCGCTGGTGGCATCATCTCGGACGCCGACGACCTCCTCACCTTCGCCGCGTTCTCTATGGGCGATGGCGCGTGGAACGGTCGGCGCCTCCTCAGCCCGGACGCATTGGAGGCGATGCGGACGCCGCAGGCGCGCGCCGCCAACTATCCCGCCGCGGGCTTCGCCGAGTGGGGCGGCCTCGGTTGGGCCGTCCGCTTCATCGATGGCGTGAAGATCGTCGAGCACGGCGGCTCGCTCCACGGCTTCGAGGTCAAGCTGAAGTTCGTTCCCGCGCATCGTTTCGCTATCGCCATCCTCACCAACAGCGGTCGCGGCAGTGTCCTG
>JAICKD010000670.1 GCA_025928125.1 Ktedonobacterales bacterium | reverse complement strand
CGCGTCGTTGGCGTCCAGATCGACGGCGACGGTGGCCAGGGCGAACGCCTGCACCAGCAGATGGTGCGAAGCGCCGTTGATCGTGGCCGTCGTCGTCAGCGCCTCGGTCAGCGGATTGCCAAAGGTAACCTGCCAGCCGTCGGGCGCAATCGTGCTATTGGTGATGTACGTCCAGATCGACGTTGGAATGATGTGGCCCGCCGCATTGCCGTGGCTGGCGCTTTCGGAGACGAAGATACCGTTGGCCGTCTCGGTCGTTTCGGTGGGCTGCGCCAGTTGCAGGTGGGCCAGATGGCTGGGGTCCGTCGCGGTGCGGAGCGAGACGTAGGTGACGCTGCTGCCGTCGCCGCCCACCGGAATCGTGCTGCCAAACGTGAGCAGGACATCGAGCAAGGGCAGTCGGACGATGCCAGTGGCGCTATCGAATTGGCCGCTATGGAGCAGGCTGGAATCGAGGCCATCCGACGCCGTCTGCGATGACTTGGCGCTGCTCTGCGTCGGCGCAACCAGCGCGCCATTGGCGAAAATCTGCGTCCAGCCAAGCTGGGTGAGGTAGGCGGGCGTTAGCGCGGCGCCCAGAAGGGCCGCGCCATTCACGCGCGCATAGTACGCCTGAAACGACGGATCAATCGGGTTGTTCTGCTGGGCGAAGACGGCATATTGCGGCGATGGCGCCGTCGTGCGGGTCACGTTGGACCACGGGAACGCGCCGCCCTGTGGGGTGCGGTGAACGACGACGAGCGAGGATGGGACGTTCTTCACGCGCCACAAGACCCCACCGGCCAGCGCTGGCACGAGCAGCGCCACGATGACCAGCACGCTGATGAGCACTGTCCGCCGGTTCCTCGGCGCCTCTGGCGCTGGCGGCGGCGTGAGGATTGCTTCCGGGGCGGCCTGGTCGGCCTGACCAGCCTGACCAATCTGGTCAGCTTGTGTGGCGTTGTCGCTTGACATCCGCGTCCTCTCCTTCGGAGATGCTCATCCTGCCAAACTACGGTGCAGTCTGTCTATGGCTATTTGTAGCTATCATATGGCTCTATGGCTCTACCTGGCGCCACGAAACGGCTAGCGCATGCTTGCCCATGGTACCAGATTCTGCGCAGGGTGTCACCATATATGTCACGATACAGAGCGCGGGCGGTTGAAACCGCGCCTCTTTGGCCTCGCTGACGCTCCGCCACGAAACCCGCTGTCGCGGGTTGCAGAGCCGTACCCCAACGGCGCATATCGTTGGAATACGATCTGGAAAGTCCGCGACGGCGGACTTCGTGGCCGCAGGCCCTTCAGGCGCGGTTTTAACCGCCAGCCGTGCGTTGTGTCACGATACGGCGCCTCATACCGCTGCCTCTACAAATACAAACGGAGCAGACGCCACATTGGACTGCGCAATTTCGCTGAGTGACGGGATACCGATCTGCGCGTAAAGTATTGTGGGCAGCTTTGCAGGCGAGTTTAGGCCAAATAATTGCAACAACTGCCCCTTGCGCCACACTCATCATGCGGAAAGGCACATCGTTTCATGAATCTGCCATTCGACCTCTCGTATTGGGCTACCGCGGGCGGTATCGTGCTCATTGACCTGGTGCTCAGCGGCGATAACGCCCTGGTCATCGGCGCGGCGGCCAGCCGGTTGCCGCGTGGGCAGCGCCTCATAGCCATCATCTGGGGAGGTGTGCTGGCGGTTGTCTTTCGCATGTTGCTGGCCATCGTTGCCACCGAGTTGCTCTTTATCCCCTATCTGCGCAGCATTGGCGGCGTCATCCTGCTCGTCATCGCCATCCGATTGCTCATCCCCGAAAATCCCGCACAGGGGCCACGCCGAGCCTCCGCAAGTCTCGTACCCGCGATCCTGACAATCCTGGCCGCCGACGCGACGATGAGCCTGGATAATGTGCTGGCCGTTGGCGCGCTGGCGCACCGGCATATCGAGCTGCTGGTGGCGGGGCTGCTGCTGAGCATGCTACTGCTGTTTGTCGCCAGCGCCCTGATTGCGCGCATTATCGAGCGCGTGCCGCTGCTGATGGATGTCGCGGCGGTCGTCCTCGCCTGGACGGCGGCGAGCCTGGTGGTCGAAGATACCCCCGTGGTCGATTTCGTTCGCGCGCGGATGACGCTCCCCGATCAGTGGCAGCTCTATCTCCACCTGATCTTCATCGCGCTGGTGCTGCTGGCCGACCTCTTCATTCGCCTGGTCATCGCGCCGCGCCGCCGTGCCAGGCATGCCGCACAGGCAAGCGCATCTGATGCCAGTGCCGACACTGCCTCACTGGGCGAAACGGTAGATAACAAGACGATAGGTTGAGGCGATTGCGGCATCTGTCCCGTTGCCACCTGTGGATGCCACGCACTAGCATAGTGGCATGACGAACCCATCATTGCTCGATCCACTGGCTGAGATCGCTATTGATCCGGTGATCGCGCCGCTGCCGAAGGCCGACATCCATCTGCACCAGGAGTGGTCGCCCCGGCTCGACCGTGTGCTCTCGCGGCGTGCCAATCTGCCCTCGTATGACTGGCGGCACTGGGCGCGCGATGTGATGGACGCGACGCCGCCCGGCATGCCGCGTCTGGATCGGCTCGCCAAAGTCCTCCCGGCGGCGCTGGAGGACGACGCCGACCCGGAGAACTTCACCGCGCGG
>JAICKD010000313.1 GCA_025928125.1 Ktedonobacterales bacterium | reverse complement strand
TATCACGCAGGCCGCTCGTGACGGTCACTATTGGAAGGCCCCATATTGATTGAGTATGGGTCGCGGGTCATAATATTGTTGACTGAGTGGTCAACAACTGGTACACTATCGTTGTCGAGCCGGTAACCCGATTACCAACTCCGGAACACCCGGAACACGTTGAAGACTTTCCCTATGGAAGCGATAACCATGCCACGACCAGTTACCTTCGATTCCGAGACGGTATTAGAGCGAGCGATGCTCCTGTTCTGGACGCATGGCTATGCCGGAACG
Source organism: Ktedonobacterales bacterium (assembly GCA_025928125.1). Taxonomy (GTDB): domain Bacteria; phylum Chloroflexota; class Ktedonobacteria; order Ktedonobacterales; family JADMIN01; genus DAHUXT01. The sequence continues at coordinate 4,859 of JAICKD010000313.1, read as the reverse complement.
AGCATTCAAGACCTCGTCGACGATACCGAACTGCTGCGTGGGAGCCTCTATCATACCTTCGGCGATAAGCGTTCGCTCTACATCCAGACGTTACGCCGCTACGGACGAATGGCGTTGCGGCAGACCATCAGTTTCTGGAATCCAGCGGAGACATTCCTCACGAACATGCGTGCGGCCCTGATGGTGATCGTTGATATGCCTGATGCCGAGAAGCGGCGCGGGAGCATGATCTGCAACTGCATTGCAGAGGTGGTTCCCCACGACCCGGAGATCGCCAACATCGTCACCGAGTTGTTGAATGAAGTCAAGGACTTATTTGAAGCCAAATTGGAAGCTGCCAAACACACCGGAGAGCTACACGCAGATGCCAATACCACCGCCTTCGCCCGCTACCTCGTCAGCAGCATCCAGGGACTGTGCATGACAGCCAAAGCCGACGCGCCACGCGAAGAGCTAATGGATATCGTAGAGGTTACACTCTCGGCCTTGCGGTAATTTTTTTGCCGCAATACTTGACTGATCGTTCAACAAGGAGATCCACATGAGCATCATCGACTTTCTCATCGGCCTGACGCTGATGAACGCCATGCCGCATTTTGTGCTTGGCGTCTGGAAAGGGCGCATGTTCAGCGCATTCGGATTCGGCGATCGCAAGAACATGCTCTACGGCGCGACAAATCTCGTGCTCTCGCTCGGGTTGTTCTTGTTCAGCTATGGGCCAGCGCAACTCCTCCACAATGGCATTTATACTGGGGCGTTGGTCCTGCTGCTCATCTATTTTGTGACCGGACGATTCTGGTACACTCTCTTTCGAGAGAAACCTTTGAAGACGCCAAACAGGTGTGACGATTGCAGCGCATGAAGCGCTACCACCCGCGCGCCTGCCACTCGTCCAGCGAGGGGCGCTCCGTGCCGATGGTCGTCGATTTGCCGTGGCCGGGCAGCACCAGCGTGCTATCGGGCAGGACGAAGAGTTTCTCGCGCAGGCTGGTCATAATCAGCGGGAAGTCGCCGAGCGGCTGTTTGGTCGCGCCGGGGCCGCCGGGGAAGAGTGTATCGCCACTGAAGAGACAGCCATCGGCGAGGAAGCAGACGCCGCCGGGTGTGTGTCCGGGTGTGTGGAGCACATGAATCTCGCCGGAGCCAAGCCCAATGTGCTGGCTGTCGTCGAGGGCGAAGTTGGGCGTGAGCGGCAGCATATCGGCGTCGGCCAGGTGGATGCCCACCGGCACGCCCCATGTATCGCGCAACTGTCCCAGCGCGCCCCAGTGGTCAGCGTGGCCGTGCGTCAGCAGAATCATCCGCACCCGCACCCGTAACTTCGCCACCTCCTCGGCGACCCGCTCCGCGTCGTCCGAGGCGTCGATCAGCACGGCTTCGCGCGTCTGAGGTGTGACGAGCAGGTAGACATTGTTCTCCATTGGCCCGGTCTCGAAGGTATAGCGCTCGAACTCACCGCGCGCCGTCATCGTCGATGATTTTCCGCGTTGCTGCATGCGTCGCCGCTCCTTCCACGCCTTCCACGGATGCGCTGGACATTTCGCCCTCAGTATACGACGGCTTTGGCATACAATTTGTACAGAAATCTTCAGGCGTTGCGGGCAACTATCAGCCCGGCGACAGATAGAAGCGAAGATGGAGTACGGCGATGGCAGAGCACATCATGACCGCGAGAGCGATGCGGATAGAGCGCTTGAAAGAACGTTTCAGGCCACTCCTCCGCTTCTGGCAGAAAATGAGCAATGACTGGGTCTTCAACCTGTCGGGCCTGCTGGCCTACAACATCCTGATGACCATGTTTCCGATTCTGCTGGCGCTGCTGGCCATTGCCGGATTCATCCTCGCCACGGTCTCGCCCGGAAGCCAGCACGCGCTGGTGGAAGCTATCGCCAACGCGCTCCCAGGGGGCAGCGCAGGGACGGGCGGCGTCGTGGCGGAGGTGGCGCTGAACAATCTGCGGCGCCAGGCGGGTCTGCTGTTTATTATTGCGCTGCTCACGGCGATCTTCACCGGTTCCCGGCTGTTCATCACGCTGGAAAGCTGCTTTGGCGTCATCTTCCGGCTGCGCGGCCGCAGCTTTTTGCGCCAGAATCTGATGGCCATCGGGATGCTGATGCTCTACGTCGTGCTGGCGCCGATATTTCTGCTGGCGTCATTTGTGCCGCAGGCGATCATCAATGCTATCGAGCAAAGCAACGCCGGGGCGACGGTCAATGGTCTGCTGATTCACCTGATTGGCCTCCTGGTCGCGTTCGTCGTCGCCCTGGTGCTCTTTAGCGTGATCTACATCGTCGTGCCTAATCGCCGGGTGCGTCTCTCCGAGGTCTGGCGTGGCACGCTGCTGGCGGCGGGACTGCTGGTGCTCTACGAGCTGCTTTTCCCGATCTATGAGACTATCGCGCTCCGGCCCGATAACTACGGCTCGGTGGCGGCGTTCGCCATCGTCATCCTGATCTTCTTCTACTACCTGGCGCTCATCCTGCTCTTGGGCGCGGAGGTGAACTCATGGGCGTCTGGCCAGCGCGAGACCGCGGGCGATATCGCGGCGATTCTGCATGAGGTGCAGGCGCACAACACCACCATCGGCGCGGCTGGGCCAACGGCGGGCATGCCCCAGGAGGATAAGCAGCACCACAAGGGCGCCCGGGCCATGGCGACCCCAGAGCGCGCCCGGCAGCACGAGCACGACGATCACCATAGCAACGTGCGCCCGGCAATCATCCCGCCGGAGGGCGAGAAAAAGTCCTAGATACCGCTGAATGACGGGCGCTGATAGGCTGGGCGCGGGCCGTCGTAGTCAGGCGCGGCATGCTCGGCGGTGATTACCGTCTTGATGTTGCCGCGCACGTTGAATTCGGCCACGACCCGCATCCAGCGCGGCGCGAGCACGCCCAGCAGATCGTCGAGGATATCGTTGGCGGCGGCCTCGTGGCTGAGCGCACGGTCGCGGTAGCCATTGATGTACAGCTTAAGGCTTTTCAATTCCACCACCGATGGACCCGGCGCATAGTCGATGACGATGGTGGCGAAGTCGGGATAGCCGGAGCGCGGGCAGAGACAGGTGAACTCCGGTATCTCGAAGTGGATGACGTAGTCGCGCTCGATGCGGGGATTGGGCCATGGCTCCAGTTGGTTCTCCGCGATCTCCTCGCGGCCATAGACGCCCGGTGTGCGCGCGCGTTGCCCGTTCTCTCGTGCCGGTTGCTGCGTCTGCTGCTGTGTCTGTCGCGCTGTTTTGCCTGCGGTTGTGTCAGCCTTCGCCATGTCTATGTGTCCCCCACGGAATCGTATATCCAGCGCCATAACGATACCCGGCGCTGCCCATCAGCACATTGTACCGCGTCGCGCCGACTCCGTGGGAATAAGCAGCGCCCTCCTGCTATTTCAGCTTTGCCCCGCAGGCCGAACAGAAGGCGGCGCTCCGGCGGACGCTGCGCCCGCATGAGGGACAGGTCGTGTAAGCGCTGCTGCTGGGCGTTGGCGCGTTGGGATCATCCTTGCGCTGGACGTTGATGCTAATGGTACCCGGCACAAACGTCTCGTTGCGGATCGCGGTGATCTCACTCTCACCGCGATTGACATCGTCAGTGAGCGCCTTCAGACGCGCGGCAATCGCCTGCAGCGGCCCCTGGGTCAGCTCGCCGCGCCGATCCAGATCGAGCAACACCCCGGCGAGTTGCTCGACCGCCGCCGACCGCTCGCGCCTCAACAGGTCGATTTCACGCTGGCGCGCGCTGGTGCGGCGCACTTTGTCAGCCTCCCAGGCTGCCCGCTCGACGGCGGTGCTGGCCACCCGCTTGGCGTTCTCGAACATATCCTGCATCGCGAACTACTCCTCTTCCAGCGCAATCGCGCTGCGATAGTGGCGCACATCGGTCAGTCTGCCACGCCCATCGAGCTGAATAGCGATCACATCGATGCGCCAGGGCTGCGCCTCGCGCTGATGCTCCATGAGATACCACTGTGCGGCGTCGATCAGATGGGCGCGCTTGCGGGCGGTGATCGCTTCTTCCGGCGCGCCATGCGCAACGCCCCGGCGCGTCTTTACCTCGACAAAGACCAACTCGTCCGCCTCCTCGGCGATGAGATCGAGCTCGCCATAGGCACAGCGCCAGTTGCGCGCCACGACGCGATAGCCGCGCGCCTCCAGCCAACCTGCGGCCAGCCGTTCGCCCGCGCCACCCAAGGCTGCTCGCGCGCTCGCTTTGCCATCGGTCATGCCTGGCCCCTTCTCTGCGACCGCGCACAGCGGCGCCTGCTAAAGATACGCATCAGCCTGTCCCTGGGTGGCAGGCTCTCTCATCACCGACCAGCGTGCGCACGTGGGAGGACTTGCCCGCCCCCAACGGGCCATGCGCGCGACGGAACGCCCACCGGAACGTTCCAGATATAGCAGAATCCGCCGCGTGCGCGATATGCTAATTCTGTTGCGACGAAAGAGGCATGTTCATGAGTAGCGCCGGAAGCGCATCTCCCACGATTGTATTTCTTCACGGCTCAGGCGATAGCGCCCAGGTCTGGGACGCCGTCATCGCCTGTCTGCCGCAGTATACCGCGCTCGCGCTCGATCTGCCGGGGCATGGCGCACTGCTCGACCGTCCCGGCCCAGCCATGATGTCTGTTGAGGATTACGCCGGAGCGGTGCGCGCAGAGCTGACACGCCGCATGCTCGGCCACGTCTGTCTGGTGGGCCATTCGCTGGGGAGCGCGATTGCGTTGCGGATGGCGGTGGACTATCCCGCGCTGGTCAGCCGGTTGGTGTTGGTGGGCGCGGGCGCGCGTCTGCGGGTGCTGCCCGCGCTACTGGAGCAGGCGCGCACTGACCCGGAGGCCGCCAAGACTGAACTCGTCGAGCTGGG
>JAICKD010000368.1 GCA_025928125.1 Ktedonobacterales bacterium | reverse complement strand
GCGCCAGTCTGCGCGAGGTAGACCAGGACAATCCGCTCGCGCAAGGGCATGGCCCGGAGAACGTCTTCGTATTGCGCACCGAGCGCTACCAGCAACACCCACTGGTCATCGCTGGCCCCGGCGCGGGAATAGCCGTGACCGCTGGCGCCGTTGTCGGCGATATCTTACGGGCGGCTGGCGCATTATAGCTGGACGCAAGCTAGTCCGGCTGAAGCACGAGCTTGCCATCCTTCAGCACGAGGACGTCGTCAACATAGACCTCGCCCCCGCCCGCCTCTGGCCGGAGGTCGCAGATCATATCCCAATGCAGGGCAGAAACATTCTTCCCGCCCGTTTCAGGATAGCTATTGCCAAGCGCGAGATGCACGGTGCCGCCAATCTTCTCATCAAAGAGAATGTTGCGGGTTGGGCGCTGGATGCCAAAGTTGTTGCCAATGGCGAACTCACCCAGATAGCGCGCGCCCTCATCCATCTCGAGCATTTGATCGAGGAACGTTTGCCCCTGTGCCGCGGTCGCCTCGACCACACGCCCCGCCTCAAAGCGCAGGCGGATGTCCTGGACACCACGCCCGTTGACATTGCTCGGCACCGTGTAGCGGATATGCCCCTCCGCCGAATCTTCAACTGGCCCGGTGAAGAACTCACCGCTGGGGAAGTTGCGTTTGCCATCGCTGTTGCGGAAGACGCGCCCGGCAATCGAGAGGCGCAGATCGGTATCCGGCCCGACCACATGGACGTTCTGCTTGTCGGCCAGCCAGTCCACATAGAACTGCTGCCGCGCTCCAAGCTCCTTCCAGCGCGCGGCAGGATCGTCACTGTTCAGGAAGCACGCCTCATAGACGAACTCGGTGAAGTCCGCCAGCGACATATCGGCGTCCTGCGCATAGGCGGCGGTCGGGTAGAGTGTCAGGCACCAGCGCGCCTCGTTGGGACGATTGTGGCGCAGACGGAAGAGCTCGCGCTGAGCGCGGCCAAACAGCGACTGGCGCGATGGATCGACCCCGGCAAGCTGCCGCGTATTCGTCTCGCTGGAGATAGTGAGAAAACAGTCCGCCTGCTCTGTCATCACACGGTCGGCGGGATTGATCCACGACAACTGGTCATCATTGCCCTCACGCAGCAGCGTTTCAGTCAGTAGCGGGAGACGAATCGCGGCTACTGGATGCCCACCTGCCCGCAAGACCTCACGGTAGACCTCCGCGATGAGCGGCTCGGCAGCCGATGTCGCGGCAATCACCACAACCTCTCCAGGCTTGACTTCAAGACAATAGCCAACCAGTGTCTTTGCCCAGCGTGCGATTCGCGGGTCCATGCACATTCCCTTCATGAAATCATCAACTGCGCCATTTGGTGGCGAACACATTTCGCAACGCTCTCAGGCCCCTTTACGCTGTCGCTGCTCGGCGAAAAAGGCCAGGAGATCGTCAACTGCCAGAGTATTGAGCACATCGCTCGCGGTCAGCCAACCTTTGCGCGCGATCCCAATGCCATAGTGAATGTTCTTAAGGCCATCGGGTGTATGTGCATCGGGGCAGATGGGTATGCGCACGCCGCGTTCGGTAGCGAAGCGATGCCAACGCCAGTCGAGGTCAAAGCGATTAGGGTCGGCGTTCAGCTCGATGGCTACGCCAAGTTCACCCGCGCGCGCGATGACGCGCTCCAAGTCGGGCGCATAGCCGTCGCGTCGGAGCAGAATCCGGCCCGTCGGATGCCCGAGAATCGAGCAATAGGGGTTCTCCATCGCGCGAATCAGCCGCTGGGTCTGGTCGTCGGGTGAGAGGTTGAAGTTACTGTGAATCGAGGCAACGACGAAATCGAAAGTCGCCAGCGTCTCGTCGTCGTAGTCCAGCGCGCCATCGCGCAGGATATCGCATTCAGTGCCTTTGAGGATACGCAGCCGCCCCTTGAATTCCTGGTTGAGCGCGTCGATCTCCGCCTGCTGGCGACGCACCGCGTCGGCGTCAAGCCCACCGGCATAGGCGGCATATTTGCTGTGGTCGCACATGCCAAGATACTCTTTGCCCAGCGCAATCGTCGCCTCGGCCATCTCGCGAATGGATACCTTGCCGTCGCTCCAGTTGCTATGAACATGCAGAATGCCCCGCAGGTCCGCTTCTTCCACCAGATGTGGCAGTTTGCCTTCGAGCGCCGCCTCGATCTCGCCGCGCTCTTCGCGCATCTCCGGCTCAACGTACGCCATCCCAAAGGCCGCATAGAACTCGTGCTCGTTGGCGCATGGAATCAACTGGTCGCTGCGGAAGATGCCATATTCGTTGATCTTGATGCCCTGGGCGTGGGCGCGGCCACGGAGCGCAACATTGTGCTCCTTCGAGCCAGTGAAGTGGTGCAGGAGGTAGGGAAACTCGTCATCGTTGACAAGCCGCAAATCGAGCGCGATACCAGAGCGCAGCACAACGCTCGTCTTGGTCTCGCCGCTGCCCGTGACCGACGCGACCAACGGATGCGCCAAGAGCGTGTCCATCACCGGTTTGCGGTCTTCGAGGCGCGCGACGCTGCCGACAATATCAATATCGCCCACGACCTCCTTGCGGCGGCGGACGCTCCCGGCCACCTCCATGCGTACGATCTGCGGTAACTCGCGCAAGATCGCAGCGATGGCCTGGGCCTGAGCCTGGGCCACTGGATAGAGCGTGCGATCCTGATGGCTCGCCAGGAACTCCAGTCCTTTGAGGATATTCTCCTGGCTCTTCGCGCCGAATCCCGGCAACGCCGCAATCGTGCCAGCCTCGGCGGCAGCCTTCAACTCGTCGAGAGTGGTGACACCAAGCGACTCGTAGATCTGGCGAATGCGCTTCGGCCCAAGCCCGGGAATCCGCGTCATCTGGCGTAGACCCACTGGCACGCGTTCGAGCAGTTCATCGTAGAGCGCGAGTCTGCCCGTGGTGACATATTCAGTGATACGCGCAACCAGTGTTTTGCCCATACCAGGGAGCTTTGCGACGGCTCCGCTCTGCACCATCTCGGTGATGTCGCCCTCGGCGTTGTTGAGCGCGCGCGCGGCGTTCTGGTAGGCGCGCGCCTCGAATGGGTTGCCACCATCTAGCTCCAGCAGCGTGCCGATCTCGTCGAGTACCGCGGCGACCTCGGCTTTGTCTGGCTGCGCGCGGCGAATCCCTCCAGGTGCATCTGATCCGCCCAACGTCCCGTTCGGGGTCTCATCTGATTGTTGTGACATAGTCTTGCATCTCCCGGACTGTTCTCGGCGCGCCTAGTGGCGCGTCGCCGATGTGGAGAGCGAGTAGCACGGTGTCTTCCGTGGCGTCAGGTCGAACGGCTGGACGCCGGTCAGCTTTTTGGCAAGCCACCGCTTACAGTCAAAGTGTACCAGCATCCACGCCACTAGGTCTTTCTCAACGAAGATCGCATCCCAGGTATCTGTCGGTGGCAGATCAGGCTCGTCGCGCAAGACCCGCCCGCAGTTTGCGCAACGAACATCCCCAGCCCGCAGCGCCACTTCGAACCAGCGGAAGAGAAATTCGTTGTAGTCCTGCAACCGCATCTCGTGGAGTCGCTTGCCCGCATAGCGCAACGTATCCGGGTGCGGAGGCAGCACAAAGTCATCATCACGCGGCCCAAGCGCAACGAGCGGCGGATGAGCCACTTCGATGGCTTCGCTCTCGTCACTATTCTCACTCGCGCTTGCGGAATAGCGCACCAGCCCCTCGGTGGCAAACCATTCCAGCAAATCCGGCTCCATCGCGCTGCTCCGTTCCCGTGTGTGTATTCCATCTGCTATCGCGGTCACTCTATCACAGGGAGCGTGATATGGCCCACATACGGGACGACAGCGTTATAATCAACAGGGCTTCCCGCTGAATGTTTGCACGCGCTACTTGTGAAAGGGAATACACTGTGACTCGCACGAAGATTTCTACTGCGTCGGCTCCGGCTGCGCTTGGCCCTTATTGCCAGGCCATCGCCCTCGATGGGATGGTCTTCGCCTCCGGCCAGATCGGGCTTGATCCCTCCTCTGGCCAGCTTGTCGAAGGCGATGTACAGGCGCAGACGCACCGGGCGCTGCAAAACCTGACGGCGGTCCTAGAGGCAGCGGGTAGCTCGCTGAGCAATGTCGTCAAGACAACCGTCTTCCTGACGAGCATGAGCAATTTCACCGCGATGAATGAGGTCTACGCGACCTACTTTGGCGATGAGCCGCCCGCGCGTTCGACCATCGCTGTCGCGGAACTGCCGAAAGGCGCGCAGGTGGAGATCGAGGCAATAGCCGTGCGCAACTCATAGCACAAGATGATGGCTAGGCGGATGTGACTTCCATTCTCCCGTCAGCCTCTATGTTCCTCGTCCAACTGGGTGTTCAGTTCGTCAATGCGGCGGCGGATGTCGTTTAGCGAGGTGACGCCCAACTCCTGCATCTCTTCTTCCAGGCTTTCCAGCCGCTCCAATTCGACCAGCGTGTTGTATTCGCCAGGGTCGAAGTCGTCGTCGCCTTCCAGATCATCTGGCTC
>JAICKD010000872.1 GCA_025928125.1 Ktedonobacterales bacterium | reverse complement strand
GTATACGCTTCGGGCGGATAGGCGCGTACCAGCGGTCGGTTGACCAGTCCGTAGATCGCGAACGAGACCGCCGCGCCCAGGCTGAGCGCGTCACCCACCAGCGAGCCGGGACTACCGAGCTTATCCGTCAGGAAGATCACCACACCCACCAGACCCACCGCGAGGCCAAGCCAGGCGTGTCGCGGTTGGCGCTCGCCCCGTAGCGCGAGAAACACCATCGTGAAGAATGGCACCATGGCGATCAGCAGCGAACTCGAAAATGGCGATGTGTAGTCCAACCCGAGCACGAAACCGAGCTGATAGAGTGTATACCCCGTCAGCCCAGCCCCAAGGAAAAGGAGCAGATCGGCGCGACGGATGGGCGGGAGGCTACCACGGCGGCGGAGCGCAAGGATACCGAACGCCAGAACTGTCATGAGCGCGAACCGGATGAAGGCGAACGCCAGCGGCGACATCTCAGCGAATATGGCCTTGGTCACGATGAACGTCGAAGCCCATAGGCTCACTACGAAAAACTGCGCTACCTCCGGCCCAAAAGATCCCGACGGGCCGACATTCGAGCGGCCCTTGCTTTCACTCTCCTCAATCTGATGCGACACCAGGCAACCTCTTTCCGCTTCTATCATCTCGCTCGTGCGGATACTATGATATGTCTTGGGAATGAACCGCCGACAACGCTAAAGTGTTACGCCAAAGTGTTACGCCTATCCCCTGTTTCCCTGATGGCGCGTCTGGGGCGCGAATTATCCCGTTGTATGGCGCCATGCCCACGACGGCAGGTGCATCGTCTTCACCGCGCCACCCCTTCCGTTGCAAGCCGTCACAACGAGAATGGCGCACAGTGACATCTCCCTACCGCCAGCCATCTTCTCTATAGAGCAGGCGGGCTCAATTATGCTACCGCGAGGAGGAAACTATGTCGATCCTGGAGTGGTTGCTTGATTCGGATCCCGCCATTCGCTGGCAGGTCATGCGCGATTTGACCAATGCGCCCGCCGACGAGGTCGCGGCGGAGCGCGCGCGCATCGCGCACGAAGGCTGGGGCGCGCAATTGCTCGCCGCCCAGGGCGTCGATGGCCAGTGGAGTGGTGGCGCCTTGTTCCCCGAGTGGATCTCGACGACGTACACGCTCCAACTGCTCCAGCAGTTCGGCATCGACCCTACCGCAGAGATAGTGCGAGATGCCATCGCGCGCGTCCGCGCCAACAGCCGCTGGGAGCACGACAACGAGCCATACTTCGAGGGCGAGGTCGAGCCATGCATCAACGGCCGGGCCGTAGCGCTCGGCGCCTACTTCGATGTGGAGGTGGAGGGGTCGGTACGCGGCATCGTCGACCGGCTCCTGACCGAGCAGATGGAGGACGGCGGCTGGAACTGCGAGATGGAAAACGGCTCGAACCGCGCCTCGTTCAACACCACGATCTGCGTGCTGGACGCGCTCCTGGCTTTTGAACAGTCCTTCGGAGCCCGGGACGACGTATCTGCAGCGCGCCATCGGGGAGAGGCTTATCTGCTCGACCGGCAGCTGTTCAAGCGCTTGTCTACCGG
>JAICKD010000216.1 GCA_025928125.1 Ktedonobacterales bacterium | reverse complement strand
TCCTCCGGTACCCAGACAAGACGCATATGGTTCATCATGTCACCGTCACCTGTGGATTAGTCCGCCAACTCTACTGTGTGCAGCGGCTCTCTCGACGGCGCTTCCGCCGATTTGGGAGACTCTTGCCGCCGCCAGAGCCACGCGGCCAGCAGCGCCACCGCCAGACACGGCAGGCCAGCGATGACAAACGCCGCCGGGACGCCCGCCGTACCCGCCACACTGCTGACGATCAGATTGCCAATCGGCGTTGTGCCGACGAAGACCATAGTATAGACGCTCATCACGCGCCCGCGCATCTCTGGCGGGCTGGAAAGCTGCGTGCGCGTATTCGCCGAGGCCGAGAACGAGCTCATGGCGAAGCCAGTCGCGGCGATAAGGATCATCGCCAGCGGTACCGAGCGCGTCAGCGCCATCGCCGCCTCCAGCAACCCAAAGGCAACCGCCATACCTACGAGCATCCGATTTGTCGGCACGCCACCGCGCCGCGCCAGCATCAGCGCGCCGATGAGTGCGCCAGCGCCTAGCGCGGAACTGAGCAGCCCAAAGACCACCGCATCAGAGTGTAACATCACGGTCGCCGCCAGCGGCAGCAAGACGTTGAAGTTGAAACCCATCGTGCCGATGACCGCGATCATCAAGAAAGTGATGAGCAGTTTGGGACGCTCCGTCACGAAACGAATGCCATCGCCCATCGCCCGCAGCCGCGCCAGACCATGCTGCGGCTCGGCATGGGGCATTGGCGCCAGATCGCCGACACGCATCAGGAGCAGTCCGCCAATCACCGCAACATAGCTGACCGCGTTGAAGAGAAAGAGCGCCGACGTCCCCCCCAGCAGGGCGATCAGGCCGCCCGCGAGACCCGGCCCTACAATGCGCGAGGCGTTGAATTGCGCCGAGTTGAGCGAGACGGCGTTGAGTAGACCATCAGGCGGCACCATCTCACTGACGAAGGCCTGGCGCGTCGGCATATCGACGGCGTTCACCAGGCCCAACAACGCCGCCAGAACGAAGACCTGCCACAATTGGACGACGTTCGCCGCCGTGAGCGCCCAGAGAGCGAGCGCAAGCACTCCCGAAGCCACCTGCGTGCCGATCAGCACGTTGCGCCGCGGCCAGCGATCGGCAATGGCGCCGCCAAACGGTCCCAACACCAGCAATGGGCCGAACTGCAGCGCGCCGACGATGCCGAGCGCCAGGGGATCAGATGTGAGCGTCAGCACGAGCCACTGCTGCGCGGTACCCTGCATGAAGGTTCCGGTGACGGAGATGAGTTGGCCGAACCAGAAGAGCCGATAATTGCGATAGCGCAGGGCCGAGAAGATGCCGCTTCGCGCCGCGCTGTCGCGGGCTGGGATTGAGGCATCCGCGCGTAATGCCGGTACCCGCGCGGGAAGAAAGATTTGTTTCACGCGAACCACGAAACCGCCTCACAAACTGAGAATAACCTGAAATGAAGATGAGGATGATACCTTCATTGTACCCATTGATTGACGTTAACGTCAATGTTTTGGACAGATGGTGGCGATATGTGTTAGATGCGCATCATCCATACATGGAAAAACAAAAGCCCCGGAAGAGATCTCTCCGGGGCATCGCCGCCTGGCGGCAGCCAGACATACGCGAAAACCTAGGCCAGCTTGTAGTGGTCCTTGTGGTAATATTGCATGCCCTGGCCAAAGACCTTCACCGCCTGGAGATCTTTGAGCGTAATCGGCTCGCCACACTTCTCACAGACTCGGCTAGTCATAAAGTCTTTGTCATCGCGCTGCGCCAGCGAGGCGCGCGCCGTCTTGGAAAGCTCGCCCTTCTTCGCCATGGTTTTTGGTACTCCTCTAACGGGAAATTGTGTTGTTCTTCTGAAAATTAGCGCTTTGTAATGGCGCACCGATACACCACAGTATATCACAGACGGCCAAACTGCCGCCCTCCACGTGGCATGCGCGCAGCGTCGAGGCATGCGGTGTCTCATCACAAAGAGTATCATTGCGCTCGTCAAAACCTATCCATCTGGCACGCAATAATTTGACAAACAGGCACATTGCGATACTTTCGGACAATTCGCACGTCTATACACCATAGCTCAGCTATGCTATTCCCCGCGCGCATGGCCGACACTGCACAGCATGAAGTGATATGCAAGGACATTTCACTTCGGCGCCGGTACGCCCTGGATTGGCGACAGTTAGCTTGAAAGCAGGAGGATGCATGACTACGCAGCGCCAAGACGGTCCTTCCCCATCGCCTCTTTCCCCGGTCATTTCCCCGTCGGACCAGCCCGCATTTCTCACATCGCACGAGCGCGAAGCCATCGCGCTCCAACAGGAGCTGGCAGCGTTGCGCGCCGCTCATGAGCAAGAATTGGCAGCGCTTCGCGAAGAGATGGCGGCGCAGATTGTGATGCTGCGCAACGCCCTGGCAGCGACACAACCCCAGCCAGTCGTGGCCTCCATCCCGCAGGAATCGCTTCCCCAGGCGCCAGTATCGCCCGACGACGATGCTGTTGAGGAGCCAGACGAGCCTTCCCACGCGCATGCCAATGGCGCAACGAGCCGCCGGACCCTGCTCAAGTGGGGCGGAGTCGGCGCCGCTGCCGCCCTGGCCGTCGCCGGGGGCGCGGCACTCACCACGCCGACAGCCCACGCCGCCGATAGCGCCAATCTCGTACTGGGCCATTCCGACAACACCGCCGAACACGCTACTGTGTTGACCTACGATGGCAGCGAGGCGACGCCAACCGCCCTGCAGGTGTCCATCGCCAACGATGACAGCACAGGCGTGTATGGGGCCGCCGGGAACGCCACGTCTGGAAATTCTGCCTATGGAGTGCTTGGCACCGCTGGCACGGGAGCCTTCGCTATCGGTGTCTCTGGCTCCGCCGGAACTGACGCTGTCGGCGTCTCAGGAGCCGCAACTGGCGCCTCATCTGTTGGCGTGTATGGGGCGACTGACGCGGGCTTCGGCGTGGTAGGACTCAGCCTTACTGGTATCGATATCGTTGCAATTGGGACCGGACGACTGTTACAGAACCTGTCCGGCTTCGTCGGCGCGCCCACCAGTGGCTCGTACCTCATCGGCGAGCAGATTCGCGATAACAACGGCGACCTCTACATCTGCGTTGTGTCTGGGGCGCCGGGTACGTGGCACAAGGTACTCACGGTGGATACGGGCAACACTGGGATCATCAGTTTGTTGTCTGCCCCAATTCGCCTGCTCGATACCCGCCTCAACCATACCACCTGGACCTCGGGCTCGGTGCATACGCTCCAGGTGACGGGCGTCCTGGTTGGCAGCATCCAGGTGCCGAACGGCGCGATTGGCGTAGTGGGCAACGTCACGGTGGTACAACCCAATGGAGCTGGCGACCTGCGCCTCTATCCTGGCGGCGCGCCCCTGCCTGGCACCAGTTCGATCAACTTCGCCAGCGGCCAGATCATCGCCAATGGCGTGATCGTTGGGCTCGATAGCAATGGGCAGATGAACATCAAGGTCGATATGCCCGCCAATACCGCAACCAACGTCCTCTTCGACGCCAGTGGCTATATCATGTAGCCGCCACCTTGTCAATGGTTTTGAAGAGTACCAGGCAAGAAGGTGAGATATCGCATGTCTGCTCATAACTATGAGTCATGGTCAACGGCGCCGATTGTTCCCGTTCTGACAGAGAAAGCGACCGATGTACCCGCCGAATACGATCTCGGGTCACTTCGGCAAGAGGTAAGTTCGCTGCGTCGGCGTCAGCAAGATAATTTCGCGGCGTTTCGCGCTGAAATGGCGGCCGAAATCGCGTCGCTTGAGGTAGCCGCTGCCGCCAATTCCAACGGTCACGCTCCAGGCGCCACTATCGACCAGCCCGAATCCTCAATGCATCCGACGAGTCGGCGGACGCTGCTCAAGTGGGGCGGGGTTGGCGCCGCCGCTGCTCTGGCTGTTGCCGGAGGCACGGCGCTGAGGATGCCGACAGCCCACGCCGCCGATGGCGCCAATCTGGTGTTGGGCAACTCTGCCAACGCGGCCGAACACCTTACTCAGTTGACGTACGATGGCAACGAAACAAAGCCAACCGCATTCAAGGTGTCCATCGGCAACAACGGTCTTGCGATCAACGGAAACGGCGGTAACTACAACACGAACGACACTGGCGACGTCGCGGGTGTCTTTGGCTCAGCGCTCGATGGCGCACAAGCTATCGGCGTCGCAGGCAAGGCTGGCGCCAACGGGACTGGGGTCTACGGCGTCGCAAAAGGGAGCGACGCCTGCTGGGGCGTATGGGGCTTTACTGATGCAGGTGTTGCTGTCGAGGGAGGCAGCGGCACAGGTATCGACTTGATGGCGGGTGGCGCGGGCCGTCTCGCCTCAATTCCCCAGCTCACTGTTGGCGCGCCCACGGATGGAACGTACGCCGCTGGCGAGCAGATTCGTGACGCCGGTGGTAATCTGTTCATCTGCGTCGCGGGTGGCTCGCCCGGCACATGGCTGAAAGTAGCCGCCGCTGCCGCTGGCAGGGGGGGCATGGTCAACCTGCTTTCCGCGCCCATTCGCCTGCTCGATACGCGCTTATCAATCGGGAAGCTTCCTGCGGGAGCGGTGTTAGTCCTTCAAGTGACCGGTGTCGATGTCGGTGGAATTAGCGTACCCAAAGGCGCGACTGGCGTGGTGGGCAACGTCACCGTGGTACAACCCACTGGGGGCGGCGATCTGCGCCTTTATCCTGGCGGCGCGCCGCTGCCTGCCACCAGCTCAATCAACTTTGCCAACGGCCAGGTCGTTGCCAATGGCGTGACGGTCGGCCTCAACACGAGCGGCCAGATCAGCATCAAGGTCGATATGCCCGCAGGAACCTCGACCCACGTGATCTTCGATGCCAGCGGCTACGTCATGTAAGCGCTGAGAGTGGGATTGAATGGGCAATGGCCTGAATTCTCTGGTAACGCCCATTCAATCTCGCTATCACCAGTTATTTCGCGAACTGCCTGAGGAGGCATCCGATGCTACGAGATAGCTCGAACCCGGCAACGTCACAGCGCCCGCCACGTCCGGCGCCAAAAGCGCTCACGCCAGCGCCACAGATAGCTGCGCGAAGACATCCGCTTACCGCGCGACCCAAACTGTCAGTTCCGCAGGCCCCGGCGCGCAAGGATCATGTAGACCGACGCCATAGCCGTCTCACACCGAAGTCCTCTACCTGGAAGTAGAATCGTTTCTCGTCCCGCGACATGGGCGCTCATGATTCGTCGTGAGCGCCCACGGTCACTGGAACGACCCTAAACGCATTACACGCCCGGGAAGAGATCCTCGGCCGGGCGCGGACCAATGGCCACCTGCACCAGCGGGTCCGTCAGCGGGAAGCGTTCGAGTAGGCGCATAATCTGCTCGCGGCTGACGCCATCCACCGCCTCCTTCAACTCCTGAATCGTCGTCAGCTTCCCTTCGAACCACCACGACCGCAGCAACGCTCCCATGCGCGCCGCTGAGCTTTCGCCGCGCATCACCAGCTCGCTCTTGAGCTGCACCCGCGCGCGTTCCAGTTCGTCGTCGGTCACTCCCTTGTCGCGCAGCAGCTTCAGCTCATCCAGCATCACTTTAACGGTCTCGGGCGCCTTCTCCGGCGTCGTGCCAGCGTAGAGGAAGCCCGCGCCCGATGCGCCGTTGGGCGCGAACATCGCGGCCACCGAATAGACCAGCCCGCGTTTCTCGCGCACCTCGCGAAAGAGTCGCGAGGTCATGCCGCCGCCGAAAATCTCGGTGACGACCGAGGCGGCGTAATAGTCGGGATCGCCATAGGCTGGGAAGGGAAAGACCATCGCGATATGTTGCTGATTGCCCTCCTGCGGCTCGACAAAAACGGAGGAAGTGGGGTGCGGCTGAGCAGTCGCCGACGCGGGTGCCTCGCCGCTCCAGCCGCCAAAGAGTTCACCGACGCGCGCCACCGCGGCATCCCAGTCGAAATCGCCCGCAATCGAGAGCACCGTACCGGCTGGATGATAGCGCGCCTGCCAGAACGCATGCAGGTCATCGCGGGTGATCGCCTCGACGGTCGCCTGCGAGCCAAGGGCGCGCCGGGCAAGTGGCGAGTTTGTGTAGTAGCGTTCGCGCGCCAGATCGAAGATACGGCGCATCGGCTCGTCGTCGCGGCGACGAATCTCCTGCAACTGCACCGCGCGCATCTGGCTCAACTCTTCTTCAGGCAGCGCGGGGTGCAGCAGCACATCGGCGAAG
>JAICKD010000022.1 GCA_025928125.1 Ktedonobacterales bacterium | reverse complement strand
GGCAGACTGCCATAGAGCAGCAGGCGGATGATGCTGCTGATCCGGCCTTGCAGCGCGTCGGGAATCAGCGACATTCGGTAGCTGAACTGCGCTACGTTGATGACAGAGTAGACGGCTCCGAGGGCGGCCATCACGAAGCCCAGCGCAATCGCCGTCGGAGCGGCCGCGTAGAGCAGCCAGATCAGCGCCACCAGCCAGGCGCCGCCGATGAACGACTGCGCGAAGTTCAGCCGCCGCACCACGCGCTCGGCCAGCAGCGAGCCGAAGACCGCTCCGCAACCGCCCAGCCCCAGGATCAGCCCGACCTCAGGCGCCGTCGCATGCAGTCGCTCGGCCAGCACGATCACCAGCAGCGCCTCGCCCGCCACCAGACAGTTGCTTACCGCCAGTATCGATGCCAGCGCGCGCAATGCCCGTTGTCGCCAGAGCCAGACGACGCCCGCGGCGATATCAGCGCGCATCGTCCGCCAGTTCAGCGGATTCGCCTGCTCGTCGGATGCAGTCTGCTTCGGCAGTTGGATGCGCCAGAGCGCCAGCACCGAGGCGACATAAGAGATGGTGTCGAGCACGAAGGGAACCATCCGCCCAAGAGCGAAGAGCGCGCCACCAAGCGCGGGGCCAAGCGACATCGTCACCCCGTCCGTCAGGCAAAGATACTGGGCGGCGGCGGCGGGCATCTCCTCCTGTGTGACGATACTCGGTAGTACGGCGACCTCCGCCAGATCGAAAAAGACGAAGAGCGTGCCTTCGATCACCGCGACCAGGCAGATCTGGATCACGCTGAGATGGCCGAGCAGCAGCGCCAGCGGGATGCTGCCGAGGGCGAGCGCGCGCCCGCTATCGCAGAGGATCATCACGCGGCGGCGATCCCAGCGATCCACCAGCGCTCCGGCAGGCAGCGAGAGGAGCAAATACGGTAGCATCCGTAGCGCGCCCGCAAGTCCGGCGATGGCCGCCGATTGCGTCAGCGCCAGCACCAGCAGTGGAAACGCGATCTGCGTCATCTGTGAGCCGGTGGTCGAGATCAGCTTGCCGCCCCAGAGGGTCAGATAGTTGCGGCGGCGCCAGAGCGGTTGCCGATCCAAAGCCCGGCCAACCAACCGGCGCGACCAACCACGCGCGCGAATCGTGAGAGTGATGATGTTCATGATTTCTGGCCTCCTGTATTGCCTGTATTGCCTGTATTGTCTCGTTGGGCGACTATTTCCAGTTGACGGCGATGACGCCGAATGCGGTTCGTGGCAGATGCGCTGTCTGTATCTCGGTGAGTGGCCGCGTCTGAGCCGCGGGACGCTGGCGAACGTGTGTGTCGCTGTCCGTCGTCTGCTCGTCGTCGCGCTCTGTGTCGGTCGTGTTGGTTGTGTCGGTTACGAGAGATGTCATGCCTGTCATGTTGGTCGGCTACCTTTCTGGTGAATACCGCTCTATCGCTACGCCGTCCGGGCGAGTGAGGTCGCCGCGTCGTTCTGGGTCCAGTGTGCCTGAGAATAGCGGCCAATACCACGAAAAACTGACACGAGCGCTGACAAGACGACTGACAAAGTCAGTGACATCGCGGTGATAGTTTTATCCCGCAGTGTGAGGTGACACGCTTCACGAGCGTTTTAGGGCGTGTTACTATGGGTCGTGGAGCGATAATTCCTCTAGTACTTCCACTCCTCGCGAGAGGCGGCCAGGAGGCGAGGTTAGCCACAGTGACGACGGCGCATGATCCAGACACACAATCCAGCTTCGCCGATCTCCTGCGGCGCGCTCGACGGAACGCTGGCCTGACTCAGGAAGAGCTTGCCGAGCGGGCCGGGCTGAGTACGCGCGCCATCACCGCGATCGAGCGGGGCATCAGCCGCGCGCCCCACAAGACGACCGTCGAGCTGCTCTGCGCCGCCCTCGAACTCCCGCCAGAGCAATGCGCAGCGTTTCTGTCCTCCGCGCGCAAACGGACGGGAGACGACAATGCTGGCCTGGATGCCACGCTTGCGCCCGATGGCGACGACGATGCTGCTGACGCCGACGATCTGCCCGCAACGACGCTACGGGCGGTGGGCGGATTCCTGGGCGCGCTACCCGACCGCCCCATCGTCACCCGCGAGGCCGAGCTACGTCAGATTGGCGGCGCGCTCGACGCGACGCTACGCGGCTCCGCCAAAATCGTGTTTCTCTCCGGCGAGCCGGGCGTGGGTAAGACGCGGCTGGCGCAAGAGGCGAGCCTCGCGGCGCAGACACGCGGCTATCTTGTCGTAACCGGGCGCTGCCACGAACCCTACCAGACGATGCCTTACTATCCCTTTGTCGAGGCGCTGCTGGCTGCCGTCACCAACGCCGCACCAGCCATCCGCGAGGAGCTTCCGCGCTCCTGGCCGGAGGTGCAGCGGCTCCTACCGGGTTCCGTCCAGGATCCCGAGGCGAGCGGCGTATACCGTCGGGCAGAGGAGCAGCAGCGGCTCTTCTGGTCGGTGACGCGCTTCTTCCAGGCGCTGGCGCTGGAGCAGCCGATTGCGTTGCTGCTGGATGACCTGCACTGGGCCGACGACGCCAGTCTAGGTCTGCTGCAACACCTTGCGCAGCACACGCGCGCATCTCGCGTCTTCATGCTCTGCGCCTATCGCGACACCGAGCTATCGCGCCGCCATCCGCTGCGCCGCATCATCCACGATCTCAGCCGCGAGCGACTGGCCGAGCGGCTGGCCGTCACCCGGCTCTCGCAGAACGGCACGGCGGCGCTCGTCGCCGACATCATCGCCGGGAACTCAGGTGGCGGCGCCGACACGAACGCGAACGGCGCGGCTGCCGAGGCCCCCGCAACGTTGATCGAGGCCATACACCGTAGCACCGATGGCAACCCGTTCTTCACCGTCGAGGTGCTGCGCGCGCTGCAACAGCGTGGTGAGATGCGTTCCGCCGATGGCCACTGGGAGTGGCGGAGCGACCAGGAAATTCTCGTACCGGAGAGTGTCCAGGCGGC
This sequence comes from Ktedonobacterales bacterium, assembly GCA_025928125.1. Classification (GTDB taxonomy): domain Bacteria; phylum Chloroflexota; class Ktedonobacteria; order Ktedonobacterales; family JADMIN01; genus DAHUXT01. The sequence continues at coordinate 10,322 of JAICKD010000022.1, read as the reverse complement.
GATAGATGAACGGCTGGCGCGGCTGGAGCCGGGCGCGCAGGAGCTGCTGGAGGAGGCCAGCATCCTGGGGGAGAGCTTCACCTTCGACGATCTGGTCGCGCTCCAAGAGCGGGATGAAGACGAGGTGGAGGCGGCGCTGGAGGCGGCGATTGCGGCATCGCTGGCGCAGGAAATCGGCCCGGATAGTTATCGCTTCAACCACGTACTGACGCAGCAGGCGTTGTATCATGGCGTCTCGCGCCGACGACGGCGGCGACTACATCTTGCCGCGGGCGCCGCGCTCGAACGGCTGCCCCAGAGCCAGCGTTCAAGCCACGCGAGCGAGCTGGCCTGGCATTTCCTCCAGGCGGAGGAACCAGCGCGCGCCCTGCCGTATGTCATCCAGGCGGGCGACCAGGCGCAGGCCATCTACGCCTATGCCGCTGCCGAGAATCGCTACCGGACGGCGGTTGAGCTTGCCAGCGACTTGCAGGATACTGCGCAGGAGGCTGTGGCGCAGACGCGGCGAGGGACGGCGCTGGCGGCTCTCGCGCGCTGGGACGAGGCGCTGGCGGCTCTGCAGCGGGCCGCGGCGCTGGATCGTGCGGCTGGCGCCAACGAGGCTCTTGCGCAGGATGTCGCCCTGATGGGCCGCGTCTACAATGACCACGGAACGCCAGAAACCGGCATTGAGATCACGCGGCCGTACCTGGATCAGCTTCCCCCAGAGACATCGCCAGGCGCGCTGGCGCGGGTCTATACGGCGCTCAGCCATCTCTATCTGGCCAGTGGCTTGTATCATGAATTGCTGGCGACCGCCGAACGCGCGGTAGCGCTTGCCAGTGAGGCGGGCGATCCCGGTCTGCTCGCCGAGGCCAAAGGCAGATATGGCGTCGCCCTGGTGTCTCTGGGACGTTTCGACGAGGCGTTGCCCCGGCTGCACGAGGTTGTACGCCTCGCCGAAGAAGCCGATGCGCTGGAGACTCAGGTGCTGGCGCTCAATAACCTCGCGCACTGCCATCTGCTGGCTGGCCCCCTTGTCACCTCGCGCGACACATTCACCCAGGCTATCGAGTTGACGCCGCGCCTGCATTCTCCGCTCATGCTGCCGCTGCTGCTGGTGAATCACGCTATGGCCAGCTTCCTGCTCGGCGATTGGCAGCACGCCCACGCCGACCTGAACAGCGCCGACCAGAGCGCCCAGGAGTTGGGCGTCAATGCGCTCTCAGCCGCGCTGCCAGTCACGCGGGGACGACTCTATATGGCCGAGGGCAGGCCAGGCGACGCGGCCCGCGTCATCGCTGAGGGGCTGGCCCTTGGCGAGCCAGACGCGCAAACTTTCTGCGACGCCCAGAGTGTTCTCGCCGAACGCGAGCTGCTGAGTGGGCGGCCAGCGGAGGCGCGCGACCGTCTCGCTTCACTGGTGGCGCAGGCCGGAATGGACGAGCCGGACACCGTGGCGCTGCTGCCGTTGCTGGCATGGGCCTATCTCGAGATGGGGGATACCGAGAGCGCAGCCACTATTTCAGCCCAGGCTACCCGATCGATGCAGATGATGGGGATGCGCGTCCCGCTGCCCAATGCGCTACGGATTCAGGCGATGGTGGCGGATCGGCAGGGCAATCGCGACGCGGCGAAGACAGCGCTGGCGGAGGCTGTCACAATAGCCGAAGCGATGGGCTACCCCTACGCCAAAGCGCAGGCGCTCTTTGTCTGGGCGCAACTTGCCTCAGATAATGAGGCCAGCCAGGAACGGCTGCGCGAGGCGCATACGATCTTTAAACGGCTGGGCGCAAGCGGCGATGCGGCTCGCTCGGAAAAGGCGCTCAAGGCGCGGAAATAGCAATGCTCAGCCGCCGTATGGGCTGGCAAAGACCTCGTAGTGGGTGACGGTCGGCTCCAGCTCCAGCAGGTAGTCCGGGTCGAAGTCGTAATATTTCGCCTTCTCGATATCCTCCCCGGCGAACTGGCGAATGGCGTCCTCGGAGTCCCAGAGTGTGAGCAGCAGAAAGTGAGCGGTCTCACCCTCGATCCGCCGCATCACGTAGACGCCGCGGTTACCCGCAATCGCCTGGTAGTCTGGGACGGCGACGGTGTGCATCAGGCGCAGGTATTCATCGGCTTTGGCGACGGTTGTCACGCCGTGCCAGGTGCGAGCGATCATAGTCTATCTCCGTTCGATTCGCGCAGGCTCTTGACCTGGAGCGCGCTCCAGGTTTCATACTCCTGTCTATGGAAACAACACTCACCATCCAACAGGTTGCGCGACAGACGGGCCTGAGCATCGACACGCTCCGCTACTACGAGCGTATCGGGCTGCTCGAACCGGTCGCACGCGCACCGAGCGGCCACCGACGCTACACGCCGCGCGATATCGCGTGGATCGAGCTATTGCTCCGATTGCGCGATACCGGTATGCCACGCGCGCAGATGGCGCGCTTCGCTGAGTTGCGTCGGCAGGGAGACGCCACCGCCACCGAGCGCCGCCTGCTGCTGGAAGAGCACCAGCGCGCGCTGGAACAACGCATGCGACAACTGGAGCAGCACATGGCCGCGCTCCAACACAAAATCAGCCGTATCATGGCGGTCGAGGCACGACGCGATGCTCCGACACGTGGTGATTCGCTGGCAGTCGATGGCGTTGCGCATTGACATTTGAAGTGGAATGAATGGGAGTGCGGCTACTTCGCGGCATAAATGCCGCGGCTAAATCTGTCCTTTCGCCGTTAGGCTGGCATGTTCAGGCCGGGATTAGCCGTGGCCTTATGGGGTTTAACGTGTTATTCAGGTAATCGGTGGGGTGCGTATGGGTCTGCTTCTGCTTAGCCCGCGCAGGCGGGCTTTGCGGCGGAGCCCGTAGGCGCGACTTCAGCCGCCAGCGCAACGATTGCCCGATTAACCGGTAAAACACCATCAGGCCACGACGTGGTACGAACAGATAATCGTTATCAGGCGAGATATGTATGGCCATACTTTTCGTACGAGAAAGCGCACAGAATCATGGATATTGAAATCACCTTGCGGGTGAATGGCGTCGCGCACCAACTGGTGATAGATACCCGGACGACATTGCTGGACGCCCTGCGCGAGCGGCTGGGCATCACCGGGCCAAAGAAGGGCTGCGATCACGGCCAGTGTGGCGCGTGTACCATCCTGCTGGATGGGCGGCGCGTCAATAGCTGCCTCGCGCTCGCCGTCGCGCACCAGGATGCCGAGATCGTCACCATCGAGGGTATTGCCAACGGCGACGACCTGCATCCGTTGCAACGAGCGTTCATCAAGCACGACGCCTTCCAGTGCGGCTACTGCACGCCGGGACAGCTATGCTCGGCCATCGGGATGCTGCGCGAGGCGGAGGCAGGCTGGCCCAGCGCCGTGACCGCTGACCTGACGGCAGAGTTGGCGCCGTTGAGCGACGACGAGATACGTGAGCGGATGAGCGGCAACCTCTGCCGCTGTGGCGCCTACGCCAACATCGTCCCCGCCATCGCGGAGGTGGCGCGATGAACCCCTTCCGCTACGAACGCGCCAGTGATGCATCTGCCGCCGTGGCGCTGGTGACCCCCGCACCGGAAAGCGCTTTTCTCGCGGGCGGGACAAACCTGGTCGATCTGATGAAGCTGGGCGTCGCGCGTCCCGACACACTGGTCGATATCACGCGCCTGCCCTATGACCGCATCGAGCCGCTGCCCGATCGCGGCGTCCGCATTGGAGCGCTGGTGCGTAATAGCGACCTCGCCGCCGACGGCACGATTCGCGCGCGCTATCCGATGCTGGCGCAGGCGCTGCTGGCGGGGGCATCTGGCCAACTGCGCAACCTCGCCACGACCGGCGGCAACCTGCTCCAGCGCACGCGCTGCCCGTACTTTCAGGATGTCGCCAAACCCTGTAACAAGCGCGAGCCGGGCAGCGGCTGCTCCGCCCGCGACGGCTATCAGCGCAACATGGCGATCTTCGGCGCGTCGGAGGCATGTATCGCGACGCATCCATCCGACATGGCGGTGGCGATGGTCGCGCTGGATACCAGTGTGCTTGTGCTGGGGCCAGATGGCGAGCGCAGCATCTCGCTCGGCGAGTTTCATCGTTTGCCCGGCGACGAGCCTGAGCGCGACACGGTGCTGCGCCATGGCGAGCTTATTACCGCCGTAGACCTGCCGCCGCTGCCATTCGCGGCGCGCTCGCGCTATCGCAAGGTACGCGACCGAGCCTCGTATGCCTTCGCGCTCGTCTCGGTCGCCGCCGCGCTGGATGTGCGCAATGGTGTCGTGCGCGATGCCCGTATCGCGTTAGGAGGCGTGGCGCATAAGCCCTGGCGCGCGACCAAAGCCGAGATGGCGCTACGGGACGCGCCCGCCACGGAGGCAGCCTTCCGCTACGCCGCCGACGCTGAGTTGGCCGACGCCCAACCGCTGCCGGGCAACACCTTTAAGGTTGCGCTCGCGCGAAACGTCCTCGTGCGCACGCTGCTCGATCTCACCAGCGGAGGCAACGCATGACGAATCTGAAGATACAGGCGATTGGCGTGCCGCTGGACCGCATCGACGGCCCGAAGAAAGTGACCGGCGCGGCGACCTACGCCGCTGAATACCACATCGACGGGATGGCCTACGCCTTCCCGGTGCAGAGCGCCATCGCCAGGGGCCGGATTACCGCGATTGAGACCGAGGCGGCGCGCGCCCTTCCTGGCGTGATTGCCGTCGTGACCCACGAGAACGCGCCCCGGCTCGCCTCGCTCAGCGATGCCCGCCATGTCGTGCTGCAATCTGACGCTGTCGCCTACTACGGCCAGTTCGTCGCCGTCGTCGTCGCCGAGACGCCGGAGGTCGCCCGCCAGGCCGCCAGCCTCGTCACGGTGCGGTACGAGGAGCAGCCGCATGATGTTACGCTACGGTTCGTCCGCGATGACCTGATTCGGCCAGAGGTGGTCAACGCCGGATACGCGACCGATACGAGCAGCGGCGATGTGGAGACGGCGCTGGCAGAGGCAGCCGTCACGCTCGACGCGACCTATACGACGCCAACCTACCACAACAATCCCATGGAGCCGCACGCGACCATCGCGGCGTGGGACGATGGCGGCGTCATCCTCTACGACGCCAATCAGGGGGCGCAGCGCATCCGCGACGATGTTGCCCGCGTCTTCGGGCTACCGCCGGAGCGCGTGCGGGTCATCTCGCCGTACGTCGGCGGCGCATTCGGCAGCAAGGCGTTTACCCATCCACATGTCGTGCTAGCTACTCTGGCGGCGCGGGTGGCGGGTCGCCCGGTGAAGCTGGCGCTGACCCGCCAGCAGATGTTCGCCGTGGTCGGCTATCGCACGCCGACGATTCAGCGCATCCGTCTCGGCGCGGACGGCAAGGGTCATCTGACGGCGATTGCCCATCATGTCGTCGAGCAGACCGCGATGATCTATGAGTTTGCCGAACAGACCGCTGTCGCGACGCGGATGATGTACGCCGCGCCCAACCACCAGACTTCGCACCGGCTGGCGCGGCTGGATATGCCGGTTCCGACGATTATGCGCGCGCCGGGCGAGGCTCCCGGCATGTTCGCGCTCGAATCGGCGATGGATGAGATGGCGATTGTCTGCGGACTCGATCCGATTGAGTTCCGCATCCGCAACGAGCCAGCAACCGATCCCGAGACAGGACGGCCGTTCAGCAGCCGGGGCGTCGTCGCCTGCCTGCGCGAAGGCGCCGAGCGGTTTGGCTGGCAGCCGCGCGACCCAACGCCAGGGGTGCGCACCGACGGGGAATGGCTGGTCGGCAGTGGCGTCGCGCTCTCGACCTATCCCGCCCGCCGTCGCCCGTCCTCCGCGCGGGTGCGTCTCAGCCCAGATGGGCGATATACGGTCTCGCTCTGCGCGTCGGATATGGGTACCGGCGCGTGGACGATTCTGACGCAGATCGCCGCCGACGCGCTGGAGGTTCCGGTGGAGCGCGTGCGGCTGGAGATCGGCGATAGCGCGCTACCCACCGCGCCGATTGCGGGCGGCTCGATGGGTACGACCTCGTGGGGGGAAGCTATCGTCGTGGCAGCGCGGCGCCTGCGCGCGACGCTCCACGAGAAGCATGGCGGTGTCATCCCGGCTGAAGGCATTGAGGTGACGGGCGAGGCGGACGCCAACCCCGAGGCACAGCAGTTCTCCACGCACGCGTTTGGCGCCCAGTTCGCGGAGGCGCGCGTCCATCGCGAGACGGGCGAGGTGCGCGTACCGCGGCTGCTCGGCGTCTTCGGCGTCGGGCGGGTGATGAACGCCAAGACCGCTCGCTCGCAGCTCATCGGCGGGATGACGATGGGGCTTTCGATGGCGCTGCACGAGGAGAGCGTGCTCGATCCGCGCTTTGGCGACTTCGCCAACCACGACTTCGCGGGCTACCATATCGCCACCAACGCCGATGTGGGCGCGGTGGAGGCGTACTGGATCGATGAGGACGACCCACACCTCAACGCGATGGGCGCGAAGGGTATCGGCGAAGTAGGCATCGTCGGCACGGCGGCGGCCATCGCCAACGCGGTCTATCACGCGACTGGCATCCGCGTCCGCGACCTGCCGATCACGCTCGATAAGCTGTTGCGCTAGCTCTCGTAGTGGGCGATCTCCACGAGGTTCTGGTCGGGGTCGCGCAGGTAGATAGAGGTCATCGGCCCGCGCGCTCCGGTGCGCGGGACTGGTCCCTCGACGATCTCTATGCCACAATCGCGCAGGTGCTGGAGAATCTCGTCGGGTGAGGATGCGGTAATGAAGCAGAGGTCGCCGGAGCCGGGCGTGGGGTGTAGCGCTTTTGGCTCGAACTCGTGTCCAGCCTCGTGAAGGTTGATTTTCTGATTCCCGAAGTGTAACTGACCGAAGTGGAATGTCTTGTCCGCATCTTCATAGATTTGGGCGTCCATGCCAAGCGCCCGCGCATAGAATTCGCCGGTCGCCTGCACATCGCGGACCGTCAGCACGACATGGTCAAACGCCTCGATCTTCATCACGCGCCTCTCACTCTTTCGGCGACAAATGCAATGGGTCGCTGCGCCTTATCGAATGGGCCTGTGCTCCTCATACATCATACAGCGCCGTAGTTGCGCAAAGTTGTTCGTGACAAAGGACTGTTACCTCGGAGCGAACATTGAGTGTCAGGCAATGGCGCCCGACTCTCAAGAATGCGCCTGAGGTAGCACCATGAACCAAACGATCGTCTTCATTCACGGCGCGTGGATGACGCCGAAGTGCTGGGAGCCATTTGTCTCTTTCTTCACGGCGCGCGGGTATACCTGTCAGACTCCGGCGTGGCCGTATCACGACAGACCAGTAGCTGAGCTTCGCGCCAGCCCCGATCCGGACCTCAAACAGCTTGGCCTTGGAGAAATCATTGACCACTATGCCCAGATCATCGAGCAGCTTCCTGAGCCACCAATCCTGATAGGTCATTCCTTCGGCGGGCTTGTCACTCAGGTGCTACTCGACCGGGGACTGGGCGTGGCTGGGGTCGCGCTCGATCCCGCGCCGCCGCGTGGTATCCTTGCCGCCGCCTATCCCACGACGACGCGCGCGCTGCTGCGTATCATTGCGACGCCGGGCGGGTGGCGCAAGGTCTTCCACTGGTCGCTGGGCGAATTCGCCTACGCCTTCGTCAACACACTGCCTCCCGAGGAGCAGAAGCGCGCGTATGATGAATTTGTCGTGCCGGAAGCGGGCCGCCTGTTCTTCCAGAATGCGTTCTCGGCGCTGAATGCGCATACTCCTGGACAGGTCAATTTCAGCAATGGCCGCCGAGCGCCGCTCCTCATCACCGCTGGCACGAAGGACCATATTGTCCCGGCAAGGATGGTGCGAGCCAACTTTCTCAGATACACTCAGCAGCCGGGGACGATCACCGAATACCAGGAATTTCCCGGCGGAACGCACTGGCTGATTGCTCAGCCGGGCTGGGAGATGGTTGCTGGATCGGTCGAGAACTGGCTACGTAAGCACGTCTACAACGAGAAGGCGTCGCGTAGGGGATAACTACGAGAAAGCGTCAGTCGCGGCGAAGGCGCATATGCAGCAGCGGGTACGGCTTGCCGATGCTATCCATTGCCGAGCGCCCCGCCACCTCGAAGCCCATCCGCAGATAGAAGCCTATCGCCTGCGGATTCTGCTCGTTGACATCCAGCTTTTCGGCGCCGAGGCTCGTCACGGCATAGCTCAGCAGTCGCCGCCCAATGCCCTGGCCGCGCCACGCCGGATGCACAAAGAGCATCTCGACCATTGTGTCCTCTACCCCTATGAAACCCGCTACCTGACCGCCGCGCTCGCGCACGCACAGCACATGTGGCACGCTGGGCAGGCTCTCCCATAGCAGCGGCCTGATAACCTCGATGTCGGCCTCGGTGACGAATGTATGCGTCGCACGGACGGACGCCTCCCACACCTCGACGACACGGGCATAATCGTCTGGGCCGACCGTGGAGACCCCATCCTGCAATTGCATTTCCTCAAGCATCGCAACGACTCCTCAAAATCCTTACCGCTTCTTCCCGACGCAACGCTGACCCCCTCCCCCTGGCCCCCTCCCCCTGGCAGGGAGAGGGGGAACCAGAACCAGAGCGCGTTTCTGGCGCGCCTCCCCGCGTCAGGGAGGGTTGGCGGAGAGGGTCTACGCCAACAACAACCTCACCACAATTGATATGAGCACGTATTGGACTCGCCACTCAGTACAGCGAGCGTCACCGATCGTTACACGAGCAGACATTGCCAGAAGTGGAGCGCTCCTCATAGGCGCAGGCGGCGCGCCTCCTCCAGATAGGCGGTCACGCCATCATCCAGATCCTGGGGGTAGGTGTATCCCAGCGCCTGCCCTACCTCGATTGCTACTCGCCTGAAGAGCGCGGTCATGGCGAAGAGCGCCTCCCAGTTCTCCGCGATGCCTGGCCCCGCATAGGTGCGCTCGAAAGCTGCCCAGAGGTCCGGTGGCAAGGCGCGCTTTAGCCCACGCCCGACGACGCCCGGCTTCCACGACCAGTCGCGGTCAAGCTCGATGCGCCATTCGAGCAGGGGCAGCAGGAGCTCGTTTCTCATGACGACATCCAGGTTATAGCGGGCGAAGACCAGATCGTCGCGCCAGAGGTTTTTTGCGACATACGTAGACTCCCACCAGAACTCTTCGACCAGCGCCAGATATTGCTGTTCGGTGGGTTTCGGCGGGATATGCGCGGTGCGGGTGGGCGCTGGCAGGTGCGTGGCCAGCCCATCTTTGTCCAGCAGCACGCGGTAGCCCCAGTCCAGCATATCGGTCGGCGCCTGCTGATCTACTACGCGCTGAAGCAGTTCGACGGGCCAGATAGCAAAGTCTATCTTGGTGTGGTCGCGGTAGACCACCATGCGCATATACGTCTCGATACCCATCACCTCAACCGGATCGCCAAAGCGCACCAGTGGCTCGCCGAAGAAGCGCTGCCAGTCGTTGTCCTCCGCGAATGGGCGCGCATCTGAGACGACCAGCAGGATGTCGTAATCGGAGAAGCGGTCGAGCGGCGCCTGTTCGACGGCGCGCGAGCTTTCCAGGATGACGGCGCGAATGAGTGGATGGCTCTCGGCCCACCGCACGACTCGCCCCAATACTCCTGCTTCGTCTGGCATCTCTGGCATAATGCATCGTCTCCCGCTGCAACCTCTAATAGTCGTTCTATCGCGCACGAGCCAACCACATCGTACCGCCAGCATGCCTCGCGCCGCCGTCAGATATCTGACAGAGTGGGTACGGATTGGGACGGGGTTACTGGGGCCACCGCCCCCTCCCCCTTTCAGGGAGAGGGGAACCAGAACCAGTGTGTGTTTCTGGTTCCCCGCCCTGATACGACACAAGCTCCATGCCGCCGTGGAGTACGACAGGAAGGAGCTTATGCTGAATTGAGGTGTCTTTGGAAGTTGGTGTCTTTGGAAGTTTCAGAAGGATTATGCGGGCGTCGCGCTCGTCTCCTCTTGCGATAGGCGCGCGCTGGAGAGTCGCGCCTGTAGCCGGGCAACCCATTCCGGCCAGGTGAGATGCGCGCCCGCTACCTGTGCCGCCGGAAGCGGCCAGTAGGGTCGTGGTGAAGCAATCACGGCGCGCTGTCTCTGCTCAGATAGCACTTCGGTTGGTCGCTCAAGTGTTGCGGTGCTCATGGTCATCTCCTCTTCGGCTCACTTTTCGGCTTTAATAGCCACTTGCCATCACTGGAGCCGTCTCCAGCTGGGTCACGTCGGCCAGGAAAATCCTGGCCTGCTCAGGGGTGGACATTGCCGCCCAGAAATGCTCAGGATGGTTGAAGCCCCAGGCATAGGCGTCCGCAACCGCCTGGTGCTGGGTTGCGGCGCGCAACACCTCCAGCAT